>NZ_JBALOW010000012.1:0-73776 GCF_036965085.1 Bacillus sp. JJ1532 | reverse complement strand
TCCTGAGCCACCATTTAATAATATAAATCCCTATTTTTTTATATGGTGGGGTAGCGAAGTGGCTAAACGCGGCGGACTGTAAATCCGCTCCCTTTGGGTTCGGCGGTTCGAATCCGTCCCCCACCACCATTTATAGGGGTATAGTTTAATGGTAAAACGAAGGTCTCCAAAACCTTTGATGTGGGTTCGATTCCTACTACCCCTGCCAAATAAAATTATATATGAATTATGGCGGTTGTGGCGAAGTGGTTAACGCATCGGATTGTGGTTCCGACATTCGTGGGTTCGATTCCCATCAGCCGCCCCATTTTATTTTACTGAGAAGCAATTCTTGAGGTTACTTCAGTGGGCTATAGCCAAGCGGTAAGGCATCGCACTTTGACTGCGACATGCGTTGGTTCGAATCCAGCTAGCCCAGCCATTTTACTTAAGGCGGCATAGCCAAGTGGTAAGGCAGAGGTCTGCAAAACCTTTATCCCCGGTTCAAATCCGGGTGCTGCCTCCAACAAAATAATGCGGGTGTAGTTTAGTGGTAAAACCACAGCCTTCCAAGCTGTTGATGAGGGTTCGATTCCCTTCACCCGCTCCATATTATAATGGGCCTATAGCTCAGCTGGTTAGAGCGCACGCCTGATAAGCGTGAGGTCGATGGTTCGAGTCCATTTAGGCCCATCTTTTTATTCCGCAGTAGCTCAGTGGTAGAGGATTTTTAAAGCTTGCAGCCGCGAAGTATTCCTTCACTGAATGGCAAACTTTTAAAATCTGTGACAAATCACGTAGGGATTTGGAACACATTACTTAAGCCAAATGGATTTTAGGGAACTATATTAATTATTCCGCAGTAGCTCAGTGGTAGAGCATTCGGCTGTTAACCGAACGGTCGTAGGTTCGAATCCTACCTGCGGAGCCACTTTTTATCTGTATTGAACAACGGCCTCCTAAGGTGTTGGTCAATGTTTCATATTATCTAAATTTGTAAAAATTACCAATTGGTATAAACTAATAAAACCGCTATTTCCACCTATGGAATAGCGGTTTTTTGTATGAATTCGAATTATACTATTCACTTTTAAACGCATGGTAAATAGTTACATAATTGTATATGCCTTATTGTATAATTTTAAACAGAACTATAGCCAGGATTAACTTTCTGTTTATTCGGCTATAAGTATTAGTATAGAAAATTTATTTACCTAGCCTGTTTTGCTTGGAAGGCAAAAGTAGGAATGGGGAAGCAGATTAGCACGGAGGGGATGAAATGACTATAATAATAAAACTATCATCACAGATTGGAGATAAGACAGAAGAAGGAAATCGTCAAGCAGCAATGGATTGTCTTAAAAATCCAAGCTTACTTATTGAAATAGGAGAAGGCCTAATATCAAAAGAGGCAGCTATTGTTGGAGATTGTGCCGAGGTTTTTACAAAAGTTGCAGAAAAACAGCCAGAATTGATCTTAGCTTTTGCTAATGATTTATTAAATTTGCTTTCGCATAAAACGACACGTGTTCGCTGGGAAGCCATGCACGCAATTGCTTTAATTACAGCATACATACCATCAGAAATTTCAAAGGCGTTGCCGCAGCTGACAGAGCTAATCAAGTCTGATAAAAGTACAATTGTTAGAGACTATGCGATAGAATCTTTATGTAATTATGCGACTGTGGGAGAGTCTGAAGCACAAACCGCTTTTCCACTGTTGAAGGAATCCTTGCTTGTTTGGGAAGGCAAGCATCGTGCGCGCGTTTTAAAAGGGTTTTTGCATGTATGTCATTCAACTGATAAATACACTCTTGAAATAAGAGGAATAGCTGAAGAATATGAAGATGATCCAAAAGGTGTAGTAAAAAAGGCAGCAAGGTCATTAATAAAAGCGATAGATAAAGGGATTGTCTAGTTAATAAATACATTTGATGTATGAAAGAAGCATAATTTGAAACTTAAAAATGAAGAAATGAGTATTGCACGATACAACATAACTAATAAATTCCCTGGTCATCGAAAAAGCAAACTACTATGTTTGATTTTCCGCCGGGAATTTATTAGTTATTCTATGCAAAAGAAAAGATGACTCTTTCAGTTTATTAGACAAAGTTAAAAATAATTCCTTGTTACGACTTGCTAAGGATTTATCTAAATAAAAGGTAGATAAAGAGTAATCAAGCATAATATCGATGCATGATTCCAACTTTTTAGAGTGAATCGCTGCTTCAAGATCTGGCATAAACAGAAACTCTTTTTTAGATTCATTAATCGTAATGAAAATAAACCAACCTATTCCAAAGACAAATTTCCCATGGTTTGAAATTGTTAATAAATCCCCATATTGAAGGGGGAAAAAACCACTCACCATATTTTCGCGTTTGTATCCATAATATAAACACTCTGCTATAATGCCGTTTTTATCCTTAACAATTAACTCCAATGTTGTAATCCCACCTTCTTAACATTTAAATAATCCTTAATATCAATTCTTATTTCTATTTTTTAAGTATTATTACTTGAAGATTGGGGGACTGGCTAACAAAGAAGTCAAAGTTTTTTTGCTTTGATCAATATGTAAATGTAGGTCGACCAATGTCCATAAGACTAGCAAAAGGTGCTTAGTCAAATAGGCCGACCGATGTTTTACTACCGAATCATTGCTTCTTAGTCACAAGTAATTTTCCTCTTGTTTGTTCCGCTGCTTCAACCATTACCTTAAGTGCTGCGATGGTCTCAGCCTCGCCGCGTGTTTTTAAACCGCAATCCGGATTAATCCAGAAAAGCTTTGGATCAAGGACTTGAAGGGCACGATCAATATTTGCCAGAAGCTCGTCAAGTTCAGGTACACGCGGGCTATGAATATCATATACACCAAGGCCAATCCCTTTATCATACGTATTATTTTCAAATGCATAAATAAGTTCACCGTGACTTCTTGAAGTTTCGATTGAAATCACATCTGCATCGAGGGCATGAATCGCGTCAATAATTTCTTCAAAATCGGAGTAACACATATGGGTATGAATTTGTGTTTCATTTTGTACAGCTGTCGTTGCAAGCTTAAATGCATAGACTGCTGCGCTAAGATAACTCTCCCACTTTTCACGCTTTAATGGCAGCCCTTCACGAATGGCCGGCTCATCAACTTGAATCATACGGATTCCGCTTTTTTCAAGTTCTTCGATTTCTTTTCGAAGCGCAAGCGCAATTTGATTGGCAACGTCGTATCGCGAAATATCGTCACGTACAAACGACCAGTTTAAAATAGTAATTGGACCTGTCAGCATACCTTTTACAGGCTTGTCTGTTAATGATTGGGCATAAAGGGTTTCTTCAACTGTCATTGGCTCTTTAAATGATACGTCTCCGTAAATAAGAGGCGGCTTTACGCAACGCGATCCATATGATTGCACCCATCCAAATTTTGTGAATACAAATCCATCTAATTTTTCCCCGAAATATTCGACCATATCTGTACGTTCAAACTCTCCATGCACCAGTACGTCAATGCCAAGCTCTTCCTGTATCTCAATCCACTTTTTAATTTCAGCTTGAATAAAATGTTTATAATCTGCATTTGTTAACTCGCCTTTACGCCATTTTAATCGTTGTTTTCTTACTTCCTGTGTCTGCGGAAAGCTTCCAATGGTTGTTGTCGGCAAGAGCGGCAATTGGAAGGTCTTCTCTTGAAGCCTCTGGCGTACTTGAAAAGGAGCTTCACGTTCTGCCTTATAGGCATGTAAGTATTGGATGGATTCTTGAACTGCTTTATTGTTTCGAAAAGAAGATTGATTTAATAAAGCAATAGATTTTGTACTTTTTAGAATGTTATTCTGTATTGCTTCTTTTCCATCATGAATCCCTTTTGAGAGTGTAACGACTTCATACAGCTTTTCATCTGCAAATGATAATGCATCACTTAGAATCTTATCGAGTACATCTTCGCTTTTAACCGTCACAGGTACATGCAATAAGCTTGATGAAGGCTGTGCGATCAAACGATTTTTGGAAACAAACTGTCCAATTTCTTCAAGGAACGAATATTGTTTTTCAAGGTTGGCACGCCAAATATTGCGGCCGTCAATGATTCCAGCAGCAAGCACCTTATCCTTTGGGTACCCATACTTTTTCAAAGCTTCAAGATTTTTCCCTTGGTCATGTACAAAATCAAACCCAATGCCGTGAACAGGGAGGGAGATGATGTCTTCATAAAATTCAACGGCTTCAAAATACGTTTGTAAAATGACTTTTACATGTGGAGCTGCTTCATACAATGCTTGATAAACATTTTTAAATAAGGCCATTAAATCTTTTGAAATAGAAGTAGAAAGGATCGGCTCGTCTATTTGTACCCATTCTACGCCTTCATCCTGAAGTTCTCGTAAAATTTCAGCATAAAGCGGTACGAATTGATTAACCTTTTCCTTAAATTGACTTGCTTTATAGCCTTTTGCCAAAGAAACAAATGTAATAGGCCCCAAAATGACAGGCTTACCTTCAATATTAAGCTTTTGCTTAGCTTCTTTATAAAATTGGAGAGGACGGTTTTCTACTAGTGCAGGCTCAGCTTCGTCCAGCTCTGGAACAATATAGTGATAGTTAGTGTTAAACCATTTCGTCATTTCAGATGCAACTGCACCTTTCGTTCCACGCGCTATATTAAAATATGTTTCTAGAGATACTTTCCCTCCAGAATAGCCAAAACGCTTTGGCACTAATCCAAACATGACAGCTGTATCAAGGACATGATCATACAAGCTAAAATCTCCAACCGGGATTAAGTCAATTCCTTGATCAATTTGCTTTTGCAGATGCTGAAGGCGAATTTGTTCCATTTGCTTCAAAAACTCGTCTTTTTCTAATTGACCTGCCCAATACAGCTCGAGGCTTTTTTTCCATTCGCGTTTTTCTCCAATTCTTGGATAACCTAAATTCGAGTTTCTTACATGGCTCATCGTTTCCTACACTCCTAATTTTTAATTTTTTCTCAACAAAAAATCTCTCTTTTCAAGTAGAAAAGAGAGATTCATACGCATAGCTAACTAGAGTTGAGACATAATGGTTTTCTCAACACGTATTCTTCACTCCCCTCTATATCCTCGTAGAGTACAAGCATATACAACAGGCAGGTCTCCTGACTTAGGTTCATCGCTTCTTATCCCTTCCCATTTCCAAATGAAATAGTGGTTCCTGATAAGCTGCTCCCCATTACAGTGGCGGGACCGTGTCGGAATTTCACCGGACTTCCCTTTTAAGCTGAGAAAAAAATTAACAGCACCTGATGCATTCGTTTATTAAATTTTTTAAAGGAAAAATAAAAGCCTCTCAAAATAAAAGAGAGGCTTGTACTCCTACTGAAGGAGTCCTCTCTTATTTGCCAAAGCAATATGCTTTGCAGGAATTAGCACCTTTTCAATAAGTAATTGAATGGTTGCCGGGCTTCACAGGGCCAGTCCCTCCACCTCTCTGAATAAGAGTTGTTAATATTTAAATGTTTTGAATTTAATAGTCATGTTAGCATGGTAAAGATAAGTTGTCAAAGAATTTTGGAAAAACACTACAAAAGTAGTGTAAGTGAAAAAGGATTAGGGGAGTTAATAAATTTATCATGAGTATAAGTAGTAGTTAAGCACGATTCTTATGATAATGATAATTACTTTCAATTAATTATTGACAATCATTTCCTGATTGCTATAATAAAAATTGTGAGTATTAGTGATAATGATTTTCAATATCATCAAGACTCACAAAGAATCAAACTTTATTGGAGATAGTTATGAAAAAAAGATATCTTATCGTCTCGCTCATTGTACTTTCAATCCTATCCTTATTTGTTGGAGTGAGCCATATAACACCGAAGGATTTGCTGAATCTGCAATCTGATGAAACTCAAATCTTTCTTATCAGCCGCTTGCCAAGATTATTAGCGATCCTAATTGCGGGAGCAGGGATGAGTATTGCAGGGTTAATTATGCAGCAACTCAGCCGGAATAAATTTGTTTCCCCAACAACAGCGGGTACACTTGACGCCACTAGACTTGGGATTTTAGTGTCAATGCTGTTGTTTGCGAATGCGTCCCTTTTTGAAAAAATGGTTGTTGCCTTTGTGTTTGCGCTTGCCGGCACGCTTTTGTTTATGCAATTGCTCGACCGAATTAAATTTAAGGATGCAATTTTTATTCCGCTTGTTGGTTTAATGTTTGGAAACATCTTGTCTTCGATTACGACTTTTTTTGCTTATCGGGCAGATGTTATTCAAAATATGTCTGCATGGCTCCAGGGTGATTTTTCAATGATTATGAAGGGACGATATGAGCTTCTATACATAACGATTCCATTGTTAGCAGTGGCCTATTTATTTGCGAATCGCTTTACAGTAGCAGGTATGGGGGATGATTTTTCGAAAAACTTAGGTTTATCCTATAAACGGATAGTGAATTTTGGACTTATTCTTGTTGCATTAATAACGGTTACGGTTGTGCTAACAGTCGGGATGATCCCATTTCTTGGCTTAATAATCCCAAATATTGTGTCAATTTTTAAAGGAGATCATTTGCAAAAGACCTTGCCACATACAGCATTACTTGGCTCCTCGTTCCTGCTTTTGTGTGACATTCTGGGTAGGGTTATTATTTACCCGTATGAGATCTCGATTAGCTTGATGGTCGGAGTCATTGGCAGCGGAATCTTCCTCTATTTACTCTTTAGGAGGAAGGCGTATGCGTAATTCTATAAAAATGATCATACTCGCCGTAATAGCGATTATGTTTTGCAGCATTTATTTATTTCATGGTTTAAATGGAAGCTTCGATTATGCATTGCCGCGAAGAGGAGTTAAGGTCATTGCCATGGTCTTAACGGGTATAGCCATTGCGTATGCTACAGTAGTTTTCCAAACAATTTCGCATAATCGCATTTTAACACCAAGTATTATGGGCCTGGATTCCCTGTATTTACTCATTCAAACGGTTATTATTTTCTTTTTAGGATCCAGTCATGTATTGGTTGCAAATCGGCAGTATAATTTCTTTTTATCAGTCGTGGCGATGATTGTATTTGCTTTATTACTCTACCAACTGCTTTTTAAAAATGGAAAGCGGCCGATATACTTCCTTTTGCTTGTTGGGATTATCGTAGGAACGTTTTTCTCCAGCATTTCTACTTTCCTGCAGGTGCTTATTGATCCGAATGAGTTTCAAAGAGTGCAAGATAGAATGTTTGCAAGCTTTAATAATGTGAATGGTGATTTAGTATGGATTGCATTAAGCATCATCATCATCGCAATTGTAATAGGTTTTCGATCAATGAACTACTTGGACGTTATCTCACTTGGCCGTGATCATGCCGTGAACCTTGGTGTTCCATACGATCTAATTGTGAAAAGGATGCTCGTTTTAGTAGCTATTTTAATTTCCATTGCTACCGCATTAGTTGGGCCGATTACGTTTTTCGGTCTGATCGTAGCCAATTTATCGTATCAGTTTTTCAAAACCTACAGGCACACCACAATCATTAGTGGTGCGATGGTCATGAGTATCATTGCGCTTGTGGGAGGTCAGTGGGTTGTAGAGCGAATCTTTACCTTCTCGACAACGCTCAGTGTCATCATTAACTTTTTCGGTGGCGTGTATTTCATATTTTTACTGCTTAAGGAGAGTCGATCTAATTGATTCAAGTCCGAGCTTTATCCAAATTCTATGGAAAAAAGCCTGTCGTTGAAAATGTGACAGTCGATATTCATCCAGGACAAATCACGTCCTTTATCGGTCCAAATGGAGCTGGAAAATCTACGCTGCTGTCGATGGTTAGCCGATTAATCGAAGCGGATACGGGTGAGGTACTGATTGAAAACTCTCACGTTAAGAAAATGAAACCGAATGACTTTTCCAAGCGTGTGTCTATCTTAAAACAATCCAACTATATGAATGTAAGGCTGACAATCCGTGAACTCGTGTCGTTTGGGAGGTTCCCATATTCGAAAGGGCATCTGAATGAGGAAGATGAGAAAATGGTGGATCAAGCCATTACATACATGGGTTTAACTGATATGCAGCATGATTTTCTTGATGAATTATCTGGAGGCCAGCGTCAGCGAGCATTTATCGCCATGGTGATTGCACAGGATACGGACTATATTTTACTAGATGAGCCGCTGAATAATTTAGATATGAAGCATTCTGTCCAAATTATGAAGATTCTTCGCGGTCTTGTGGATGAGTTGGGAAAAACAGTAGTCATTGTTCTGCATGATATTAATTTCGCGTCTGTTTATTCAGACCGCATTGTAGCATTGAAGGACGGGAAAGTTGTAAAGAATGGGCCGACAAATGAAATCATTCAGTCGGATTCATTAAGAGAAATATATGATATGGATATTCCAATTAAAAAAATAAACGATTGCCGAATTTGCGTGTACTTTAACTCATAGAAAAGGGGATTAATGATATGAAAAAATGGCCATTATTTGCATTATTATTAACGGTTTTCCTCGTGCTATCTGCGTGTGGATCGAAGGAAGCTGCAAAAGAAGAGGAAAGCTCGAATTCTGGAAGCGACAAGCCAATAGAGGAATCTGCAGAAATAAAAATTAAGCATGAACTTGATAAGGAAGAAATTGTTTTAGCAAAGACGCCTGAGAAAGTAGTAGTTTTTGATTTTGGTATATTAGATACATTGGATGAGCTTGGTGTTCCTGTTACTGGAGTACCACAGGCAACCATTCCGCCATATTTAGAAAAATATGCTGGTTCTGAGTACACGAATGTAGGAAGCTTGAAGGAGCCCGACTTTGAGGCAATTCATGCATTAAAGCCAGATGTGATTTTCATCTCCGCACGCCAATCTGATATGTATGAAGAGTTCAAAAAAATTGCTCCAACAATTTATGTAGGAATTGATTACACAAATTATATGGAATCCTTCACACATAACATGGAAGTGATAGCACAAGTTTTTGGCAAAGAAGAACAAATGAAAACGGAATTGGAAGAAGTTAATAAGAATATAGATGCAATAAAAGGAAAAACAGGAAGCACTGATGCTAGAACATTAATTATTATGGGGAATGAAGGAAAAGTGAGTGCCTATGGACCAAGTTCACGTTTCGGTATCCTTCATGATGTGTTTGGTTACAAGCCTGCTGATGAAAAGATTGAACAATCAACTCATGGACAGAGCATTTCATTTGAATACATTTCTGAAACAAATCCAGACATTATGTTCGTAATCGACCGTGATGCAGCATTTGACAGCAATGCGAGTGTGAAGGATGCAATTGAAAATGAGCTTGTCCAAAAAACAAATGCATTCAAAAATGGTAAAATCTTTTACTTAAACGGCGGCCCATGGTATTTATCTGGTGGCGGGCTACAGTCTATGAAGCTAATGGTTGAAGATGCACAAGTAGGTGTAGAATAATGTTTTACCAGATTAAGCAAATGGTTGTGAAGGAGGGCTTTTCTGATACAGTGGTGGAGCGCTTCAGTGGTGAGGGACTCATTGAGAAGCAGCCGGGCTTTGTCGACCTTCAAGTTCTAGTCAAAAATGTACGCCGTGGTGACGAGGAAGTATTAGTCCTTGTCAGATGGGAAACTGAAAAGGATTGGAAGAACTGGGAGAAGAGCCCCGAGCATATTGCAGGACACAGAGCGAAAGCTGGAAAGTCAAAGCCTGATTATATAATCGAGTCAAGCCAAAATGTGTATACTGTGGCGGTTAGTAAGTAATTAATAAATAAAGATGAGGCGCCTAATCATTTAGGTTGCCTCATTTTTTGGATTCTCAAGAGAAATGGAAGCAGGTAACTTCTCTAATTTCTTTTTTTGAAAATAAAATTAACCGATACTTACTTTAGTCTAACTCTCTTTAACTGAAGGGAATTCAACACAACAGAAACGGAACTAAAAGCCATGGCTGCCCCTGCAAGCCAAGGAGCCATGTAACCAAGCATGGCAAGTGGGATCATCATAATATTATAGAGAAAAGCCCATAGAAAATTTTGTTTAATATTAGTCATCGTTTTTTTGCTAATGAGGATTGCGTCAACGACTCGATTTAGATCATCTTTGATAATGGTCATATCACCTGATTCAATGGCCACGTCTGAACCTGTTCCAAGTGCAATTCCGACATCGGCAACAGCTAATGCAGGTGCATCATTAATGCCATCTCCAACCATTATGACCTTGTTTCCTTTTTGTTGTAATGTCTGTATGATTTCAGCTTTATGCTGGGGCATGACTTCAGCCCTTAATTTATGGATTCCTGCTTTTTTTCCTACAGCCATTGCGGTATGCCGATTATCGCCTGTGAGCATGATTACCTCTAACCCCATCTTCTTTAATCTAGTTACAGCTTTAACAGATGTTGATTTTATTTCATCTGCAACAGCGATGATTCCGGAAAACTGAGAATCAATAAAGGCAATCATGACAGTTTTTCCTTCCTGCTCTAGCTTGGTTACTAGAGTGGCTGATTTTGGAGGGATGGAGATATCATTTCTTTTAAAATATGCCGGGCTGGCAATGACAACCTTTTGATTGTTTACTGTTGCTCTGATTCCATATCCTGGAATTGAAAGGACTTGTGACACACTTGGAAAAATAGAGATTTCCCTTTTCGCCCTCTGGACAATTGCTTTAGCAATAGGATGGTCGGAAATGCTCTCAACAGCCCCAACGGTCTCTAAGAAAGCCCGTATGCTTAAATATTCGCTATAAATGTCGGTCACATGAGGCTGTCCTTTTGTAATGGTCCCGGTTTTATCGAAGACAATGATATTATTTTTCCCTAATAATTCAAGAAATCTTCCTTCTTTAAAAAGGATTCCAAGCTGTGCGGCCCTTCCGCTTCCGACCATAACAGAAGTTGGAGTGGCAAGCCCAAGCGCACAAGGACAAGCGATAATGAGAACAGCGATCGTTTTTTCTAAAGCCTCTTTTAAATCACCTGGCTGAAAGAGGGAATACCATGCGGCAAATGTAACCGAAGCAATGGCAATGACAATTGGAACAAATAGGGCTGTAATATGATCTGCTATATATTGAATAGGTGCTTTTGAAGCTTGAGCTTCCTCAACGATCCGAATAATTTGTGACAGGGCAGTATCAGAATTTCTTTTTGTTGCTCTTATCTTTAATAACCCATTTTGATTGATTGTCCCAGCATAGACATCGTTGCCAATGTTTTTCTCAACGTGTATGCTTTCACCGGTTAACAGTGATTCATCCATGACGGAATGCCCGTCGATTACTTGTCCATCGATCGGCACCTTCTCCCCAGGCCTTAGAACGATAATATCTCCAGGTACAATTTGCTCAATCAGTCTATTTTCTTCTCTCCCGTTTATATAGACAGTGGCTGTTTTCATTTGTAATTGATAAAGCTTTTTGATTGCTTCTGTCGTCCGTAATTTTGTTTTTGCCTCGAGCAGTTTTCCTAAGAGAATGAATGTAATAATAAAGGCACTTGTCTCATAGAACAAGTCGACCGGCTGGGCCTGATGATAGGTTTTCAAGGTTGTAAAGGTTAGATAATGGCTGTAAAAAAAGGCTGCGGACGTACTTAATACGACCAATACATCCATATTTGCACTTCTATTTCTTAAGGCTTTCCATGCTCTTTCATAAAATTCTGCCCCAATGAAGAATTGAATGGGAATCGTAATTGCGAACTGAAAAAGGGGATGAATAAACAGATCAGGAACTTTGATGAAGGAAGCCCAATGGAAGTGGGCGAACATAGCCCATGCCATCGGAAGAGTAAGCAAGGCTGAAAAGACGAATTTCCATTGAAGTCTCCTAATCTCTATATTTTTGTTCTGTTCAGAGGAGCGGTTCTGGCTGACTTCCTTTGCTTCAAACCCAATTTTGTTTATTTTTTGAATGATGTCAGAAACGCTTGTCCGGTTTTTTTCAAACGAGACACGGCCTTTTTCAGTTGTTAAATTGACCGATATGTCTGTCACTCCATCTATTTTTGAAACTGATTTTTCAATTCGAGTCGTACAGGCAGCACAATGCATGCCTTTTACTTCAATATGTGCGGTTTCGATCATAGCCGGGCCCCACTCCTTTCCTTCATCAATATAATTCATTCTATTAAAATCGATTTGTATTTAGAACGAATGGCAGCAGGAGCTGGTAAAAGCCTGTATTAATTTTTTTCTCCCATATGCAGTGCGGCTTTTAATGAGATTTTGTGAATACCTAGCATTAGAATGCCTGCCATGAGTTGATCAAGCCTAGTATTGACTAAGGGAGGAAAAAGTGTATGAGAACTAGAATGAGAGGGTAAACAAAGTTTTGTCATTAATTGAGTTAAAAACGGATTATTCATCCTATCAATTAAAGCATTGAGGATAAAAACTGAGCAGGCTGGCAATAAAAGAAGTCCGCTTAGGAAAGCATAACGTTTTTTAGTCTCGCTATATGTCCGTAGTTTTTTAAACGGTGAGGTAATGGGCCACCACATACGAAAGGCTAAGATAAATAGTAAAAAGAAATAACTATTATGAATGGCAGGATGATCAGAGATAAGGCTTAATATTGTTGGTAAATGATACATGGAAAATAGGATTGCAAA
Source organism: Bacillus sp. JJ1532 (assembly GCF_036965085.1). Classification (NCBI taxonomy): domain Bacteria; kingdom Bacillati; phylum Bacillota; class Bacilli; order Caryophanales; family Bacillaceae; genus Bacillus; species Bacillus sp. JJ1532. The sequence goes on along the minus strand of NZ_JBALOW010000012.1, from coordinate 61,209 downwards.
AATAAAGAGTGCCACGATAGGTTTTACAAAAAGAAAAGACCTGACTAGGATAACCGTCCACAATAGCTGATAAACGGGCTTTGGAATCCCTAATAATAATAATGGTGGAATAATAAAAAATAGAATGCTCATTTGGATCATATGCAAGCTGAATGAGAGGTGGCTAATGGCTGCAAAGGGGCTCCCAACTATCAAGACAAGTAAGCCTAGGCTGGAAAGAAAAAGAAATGGCTGCTTTTGAAGCATTGTGAATTTAGTCGTTTGTCTTACGAGTATTGTGTATAAAACGGCGATAAAGACGGCAGTCATTAATATAGGAATATTCCATTCTAATTCATTTCTAATTAATAATAAATAATCAAACATGCTTTTCCTCCTCATATCAGGATGAAATAAAATAAATTGGGGGCATTGCTGAAAAGCTTATATGATAATGGATATGATTTCTGATTATTATACATACCAAACCTTTAAACAAAGTTCACTACACACTTTCATAATTCCAAAAAATAACATAAAATATTATAAAAGTGTTTCCAAGGAGAAGTGAAGATGAATACACTCATAAATACGCTTCAAAAGAAAAGAGTTAAGGTAACGAAGATTCCGAAATGGGGCACGTATTTACGGAATCAATGGGAGGAGAATTTTGCTAGTCATCTTAGTGAGGACGAGAAGGGTAAAATTCATTTGCATGACAAAGGTAAAAGCAGTGGATTCTTATGGCATATTTTCAGCTATGAAACAAAGGAATGCTTGAAAGAAGAACAGGCAAATGAAGCATTTAATCAATTACAAAAGCAGGCATGTTATGTTTTTTATCAGCATTCAAATGATGCGATAATCATTGAAAATGTATCTAAAATTACTGCTGAAGACTTTGAAAATGAACAGGATATTTATGTAGTGGATAAGGAATTTGCCTGGACTTACGTCAATACACACGAAAAAGGATTGTGCGGTCCATACTTTTCGTGGAAACAGGGAAGGTAATATTTTCAAATTAAAAGAGGGATCATATGCAGTTGTTTATCAAAAGGATAAGTCGAAACGAGGCAGTCGAAATCCTAAACTGGAAATACCCAGCACCTTATAATTTTTACAATAATGAAGAAAACGAGGAATCTATAAGGGAGTTATTAGGAAGCTCGTATTCAGTTGTCATTGACGAAAATGGTCGATTAATAGGCTTCTTTTGTACTGGGGATTCTGCCCAGGTGCCTGCTGGGACAAAGTATGGTGCCTATTCAGAAACATGTACTGATATTGGGCTTGGAATGAAGCCCGAGTTAACAGGGCAGGGAATGGGATATGCATTCTTTTCTTTTATCCTAAGGCATATCCATGGCGCATATAAGGAAGTTCCCCTTCGCTTAACGGTGGCGAAGTTTAATGATAGGGCGATACGCCTTTATGAAAAACTTGGTTTTAAGAGGAAAATAGAATTTAGTAATGGGTCTACCGCATTTATGACGATGATAAAAGATTCATAGGAGTGCTAAAGTGATTTATTTACCAATTAAATTTGTAAAAACCATTAAAGATGTGCATAAGGAAAAAGGGGAGAAGTGGTTACTTGAGTTTCAAGAGCTTATTCATGAATGTGAGGAGCGGTGGCATTTAAAAATCATGCCGCCGTTTGATTTGTCCTATAATTTTGTGGCGCCTGCTATTCGGAATGATGGATTGGAAGTAGTCATCAAGCTAACTGTTCCGAGTGAGGAATTTCTTTCTGAAGTAGAGGCCCTCGTTCTATTTAACGACCATGGTATGGTTAGGATCGTAGATGTTGATAGGATAAAAGGAGTTCTACTACTTGAAAGATTAAAGCCTGGCACGACCCTTGCCTCACTTGAGAATAATGAGGAAGCTGCTTATATTGCTTCTCAAGTCATGAAAAAGTTATGGAGCCCGGCTCCCAAATCTGTTCACATTCCGCATATTAAAGAGAGAGGAAAAAGTTTAGACAAAATTTATAAGGATAATCCTGAAGGACTCGGACCCATCACGAAAGAAATGCTGCAAGAAGCGACTGAGAACTTTAGGGAGTTAGCGGAAACCCAGACCGAGCCTTTTCTGCTCCATGGTGATTTACATCATTATAATATTTTAAGGACAGGCACCGATTCTTGGCTAGCCATTGATCCTAAAGGGCTAATTGGAGAAAGAGAATATGATGTGATTCAATTTTTACTAAATAAACTGCCAGATGATCAAATCACAGAAGTAATAGAAAAACGCATTGATATCTTTGTAAAGGAACTGAACTTAGATAAAAATAGAATTCTATTATATGGATTTTCTCATGCTGTTCTTGCAACATGCTGGTCTATTCAGGATAGTGGAACCTGGGATGAAGGTTTCTTCAAAGCGATCTATGTGTTTAAAGATTTAAGAAGTTATTAGAACGTGAAGCTAGACGGACATTTCAAAAGGGGAAAGCCTGTGAAAAGTCCAAGCAGTAATGTTGGACGGACATTTCAAGAAGGGAAACCTGTGAAAAGTCCAAACAGTAGTGCTGGACGGCCATTTCAAGAGGGGAAAGCCTTAGAAAAGTCCAAGCAGTAGTGCTGGACGGCCATTTCAAGAGGGGAAGCCTTCGAAAAGTCCAAGCAGTGGTGCTGGACGGACATTTTAAGAGGAGGAAGCCTTCGAAAAGTCCAAGCAGTATGAAAGTTGACCGAGAAAAGTATTCCTTAGGCGCGGCCAATTTACCAAAAGACGTTCTGTCTACCTCCCCAAAAGTACATTCGCTTCAATAGACCGACAAATTTGACTGACAGACATGAAAAATTCGACAAACTATATAAAAGTGAATCGAAAAATGCCTATAATAATAGAAAAACCATCTGAAGGAATTAAAAATGAAGAAAAAATATATTTGGCTCACAGCAGCTATTGTGTATTGTATAGCTATTTTTATAACAACGGCTTCTCCTGCTTCGACTGGTGGAAATACGTTAATGATAATTGCAGATATTTTCAATCTATCTGAGGGTCAGGCTAGTATGATCAACGTCATATTTAGAAAGCTTGTGCATTTATCAGCATTTGGGGTGCTTGCTATATTGTTTTACAATAGCTTTGAAAAGCATCGATTTATACAAGCATGGCTATACACAACGATCTATGCAGCATCCGATGAAATTCACCAGGCTTTTCTCCCAGACCGGACAGGCGCAATTGTGGATGTTGGAATTGATTCCATTGGTGCGCTGATTGCTTTGAGTATAATAAAAATGGCTACCCTCAGAAGAAGGTAGCTATTTATTTATTATTGAGTTGGACTTTCTTGTTTAGCCTGAGAAGAATGCTTTGGTAAATGCCTTTTTATAGAAAAAATAAGTTCTGCAAATAAATAAATTGCAACAAAAGGGCTAAGCCAAATCCAATAATGATTAATCGCTTCATAAATGGAGGTTAATGCTGGATGGATCCACTTTAAACAAATGAGGGATAAAAAAATCCAGCAAATTGAAAAGGATAAACAAATATGTCCATGCAGCTGCAATGGGATATTTGAGTAATCCCACCACCGGCGATGGAAGTAAGTATGAAGTAAATAGCCGCTAACATACTCAATCAATGTTGGAATGGCTAGACAGAGAAAAAGAGCGATTAACCAATTTGTATCCTGTGAAATTAACAAAACCAAAAGCACTGGTGCAAATCCATACATAGGCTTAAAGGGGCCACTGAAAAACCCCACTTTAAAAAATCTCCTCGTTGTAACGAGGCTATAGCTGTTTTCTAGCAGCCAGCCTAAAAATGAGTACACCGTAAAGTAAAATAAAAGACTATGAGCACTAAAAACTTCTAACGTATTTACCAATTAGCAAACCCCTTTCAAGATGACAAATTCATCCTATAGGCTTCGCTAAATTTCCTTTAATATACAATTTCTTCTAAAGTGCTGAAAACTTTTTCCTTAAATAATTTTCTTACGAATATAGCCTGATAAAAGATCAATGCATGTGACCATGACAATGATGCCTAATAGAATAATCCCAACACGATCCCAGTCACGGGAGCTTAGTGCAAAAATAAGTGGCGTGCCGATCCCGCCTGCTCCAATAATGCCAAGGATTGCAGCAGATCTTACGTTAATTTCAAATCGATATAAAGTATAGGACAGGAAACCAGGCATGACTTGCGGAAGGACGGCGAACCAGAGAGTTTGCATGCGGTTTGCCCCTGTAGCCGTTAATGCTTCTGCGGGACCTGGATCAATATTCTCGATTTCTTCCGAGAAAAGCTTTCCTAACATCCCGATAGAGTGCAGGCCTAAAGCGAGTACACCAGCAAAGGACCCTGGACCAACTGCTTTAATGAACATAATCGCCATTACGATCTCTGGAAATGTCCTAACAAAACTGAGGATGAATTTACCTGAATGAGAAAGACTTTTCCCCTTGCTCATATTGGCGGCTGCCCAGAAAGCAAATGGAACGCAGAGGAAGGCTGAAATAAATGTTCCTAAAATCGCAATGGCGAGTGTATCAAGCAGCCCTCGTAATAAATCCTCTCCCTCTGGTAAATAGACATAATCCCAATCGGGGCTGAAAATTCCTGAAAAAATGGCTTTCGATACTTGAGCAGCTGTTTCTTTTACCCCTGTAATCGGCATTCCGGAAAAAGCCCAAATATAAATAAGAGCTAAAGCGAGATAGATGATCCATAGACGAATATTCTTTTTCGGTGGCTTCACAATGTTTCTAGATGTTTGGCTCATATTAATTTCTCCCGTAATTTAGTACTCATGTAGTCGATTATTAAAACAACAACTAATGTGAAAATAATAATAGAGCTTGTTTTATCATATTCAAAGAATCCGAGTGTGCGGTCATAATAGAGTCCAATTCCTCCGGCACCGACAAGTCCCAATACAGCTGCAGCCCGAATGTTTACCTCAAATGTATAAAGCACATAGGAAATATAATAGGGAAGAACTTGTGGAACGACACCAAAAAAGATCCATTGAACCTTGTTTGCGCCAACAGCAGTCATGGCTTCAAGTGGCCCAGGATCAATGGCCTCAATCGCTTCATATGTTAATTTTGCCACTAGGCCAATTGAGAAAATCGTCAACGCTAAAATACCTGGAAGTGGTCCTAAGCCGAAAATAGACACGAAAATGGCTGCTAACAGCAGGTCAGGAATCGTCCGAATTAGATTCAGGACAAAACGAATAGGATGGTATAACCATATGTTACGAACAATGTTGCTCGCAGAAAAAATCGCAATCGGAATGGCGATGAGGGCACCAAAGGTTGTCCCAATTAAAGCCATTCGAATCGTTTCAAGCATTGGCTCGACAATTTTTCCGAAGTAAGACCAGTTTGGAGGAAGCATTTGCGCAAGCAGCTCGACCATGTTAGGAGCACCGATGATGAGCTCAGTAATGGTTGAATTTGTTTGGACTGCACTTCCGAAAAGCAGCAAAATAATAATAAAAATGGTTAAATAGGTTTTTAGTTTACGTGGAGGCTCAGGCAGGACCCTCTTCTGTGGCTGACTCAGCATACATTTACCTCTAATAGTTCATCCTTCTTAATAGAGCGGCCATAAATTTCCGAGAATCCTTCATCAGTCGCCTTTTCAACAGGCCCGTCAAATACAACCTCTCCTGCCCGTAATCCGATAATTCTTGTTGCGTATTCTCTTGCTAAATCAATAAAATGAAGATTCACAATGGTCGTTATTCCTAATTCCTGGTTAATTCTTTTCAGATCATCCATGACTTGCTTAGTTGTTAACGGGTCAAGCGAGGCTACAGGCTCATCTGCCAAAATGATTTTTGCTTCCTGAGCTAACGCACGGGCAATGGAGACACGCTGCTGCTGTCCACCGGAAAGATCCGTTGCTCGGGAATAAGCTTTTTCAAGAATATTGACGCGTTCTAAAGCATCGAATGCCAGATTTACATCTGCTTTTGGAAAAAGCCCGAGAATCGTACGCCAAGTTGAATGATAGCCAACACGCCCCGAAAGTACATTTCTCAATACCGAAGAACGCTTCACTAAATTAAAGCTTTGAAAAATCATGCCGATGTCACGGCGGATTCGTCGTAAATCAGATCCCGTTGCTGTCGTAATCGATTTGTTATTGATAAAAATTTCGCCTTCAGATATATCAATCAAACGATTAATTGAACGCAGTAGGGTTGATTTTCCTGCTCCCGACAAGCCAACGATGACGACAAACTCACCTTCATGAATCTTTAAATCAATATTGTTTAACCCTTTCACACCATTATGGTATGTCTTGGAGACATTCTTAAATTCAATCACTTTTATTCCACCTTTGGTTATTTAATCAAAAAATGCCATACCAGTTCTTAACCCTTCACTGGCTGGCATTTTTGGCTTCCTATATTACTCGGTTTTCACTCTTTCTGCATAATCGCGAACAATATCAAACACTTTATCTTCAGATGGTGTATAGCCTTCATGGGAGTAAATGTCTTTAATGATGGCATGGCCTTCTTCATCCTTGCCAATTTCAATAAAGGCATCCTGAATTTTTTTTGTCCATTCTTCACTCATATCGGAGCGGATTGAAATCGTATCGTTTGGAATTGGTTCTGTGAAATGAAGAACTTTTGTCTCTTCGAATACACTTGGATAATCGCCTTTTACAATATTACGTGCATCTTGGAAAATAACCGCTGCATCAACATCACCGTTTAGTAATGCAATCACAGCTTGGTCATGTCCCTTCACTGTGATCCCCTCAACGTCCGTAAGCGGGTCAATTTTTTCATCCATTAAGGCAGCTGCGGGCCAAACATAACCTGCTGAAGATGTAACGTCTTGGAAAGCAATTTTCTTTCCTTTTAAATCTTTCACGCTTTTGATATCAGAATCTGCTTTTACAATAAACATAGATTTATAGAAATCCACTAATTTATCATTAGGTGCACCCGTTTCATCGTCAACACCGAAGCGTTGTGCTTGCAAAATAACATTTGCAGCCTCTTTTTCATGGGCTTGTACATATGCCGTTGGAGGCAAAAAGCCAACGTCTACTTTTTTCGATGCCATTGCTTCAACAATCGTGTTGTAGTTAGTTGATACACTTACTGTTACAGGAATTCCTAGCTTGTCCTTAAGCAAACCTTCTAATGGTTTAGCTTTTGCTTCTAATGTGTCTGCATTTTGCGATGGTACAAATTGAACAGTTAAGCTTTCAGGGGTGTAATCTCCGCTAGATGTTTTGTTTGAGCCGCATGCACTCAAGATGGCCGTTGTTAGAGCAAGAGATAGGCCAATCGTTGCCAATTTCTTAAACATTTCAGTTACCTCCAAATGGAAAAAGAATATTTTACGATTTGAATTATAGCAAACGATATGGATAGTTCTGTAAATATGGTGTTAAATAATGTAAATGTTTGGTGTGGTTTGTTGTAAAATAAATTTACATGAAAGAACTACCTATATAATCAAAGTGGAAGTAATTAGAGGGGATGTGAAGTGGAAGCCATGGATAATGAACGCTGTGAGCTTATTATTATGGAAACTAGTGATCTGCACGGAAATGTGTTCCCGATTAATTACAGGGATAATGAAGAAGTGAATGCAGGGCTAGCAAAGATTGCTGCACTGATTAAAAGTGAGAGAGAAAACAATCAATACTCCCTTTTAATAGACAATGGGGATGTCATTCAGGGGACGCCTTTAACATATTATTATGCAAAATTCCTTCCAGAAAAGATAAATCCGCTTATAAGCCTGCTAAATGATTTAAATTATGATTGTGCTGTAATTGGAAATCATGAGTTTAATTACGGTTCCGAACTATTACAGGCAGCGGTGGACGAGTCCCAGTTCCCGTGGTTATCGGCCAATATATTAAGAGAAGGAACGAAGGAAAGTGCATTTGGTCCTCCGTACATAGTGAAGGAGTTTGAAAATGGGCTGCGTGTTGCTGTTCTAGGAATTACGACACATTATATTCTGAATTGGGAAAACCCAAGGCATATTGTGGGACTCCAATTTGAAGATGCGTTAGCTAGTGCAAAAAGGTGGGTTAATTTTATTCAAAAGCATGAACAGTATGATTTGCTTGTCGTTTCCTATCATGGAGGATTTGAACGGGATCTATCCAACGGGGAGCCTGAAGAAGCCATGACTGGAGAAAATCAGGCTTATGCGATATGCCATGAAATTGAAGGAATTGATATTTTGCTGACGGGTCACCAGCATCGAATGATTGCGGATACTTTGAACGGAGTGACAGTCGTTCAACCCGGCTACAATGGACAGGCTTTAGGTAAAGTGAAAGCTTATTTTGAAAAAATCGAAGGAAAATGGGTGTTTAAAAGCTGCTCGTCACAGCTTATAGAGGTTGACCATTCTGTTCAAGCAGATCCTCATATCTTGAAAATGACTGAAGAGTATGAGAAGGACACTCAAATTTGGCTTGATCAGCCAATTGCCAAAATAATAGGGGATATGACGATTTCCGGCGCATTAGAATTAAGATTAGGAGATCATCCTCTTATTGAATTTTTTAATTATGTGCAAATGGATGCATCAGGCGCAAGGATTTCCTCTACTGCTTTATTTGATAATCGCTCTCGTGGTTTTCAGGAACAGGTGACAATGAGGGACATCGTTTCAAATTATATTTATCCGAACACGTTGAAGCTCATTCGAATCACTGGGCAGGATATGAAGGATGCTTTGGAGATTTGTGCATCGTATTTTATGCTCGGTAAAGATGGTGAGATTCAGGTTAATCCTGCCTTTGCAGAACCAAAGCCCCAACACTATAACTACGATATGTGGGAAGGCATTGAGTATGAGTTTGATATAAGAAACCCTATTGGGGAGCGGGTCGTTAAATTAAGCATTAAGGGAGATCCTGTTCAGATGAAAGGTGAATATGATGTCGTCATGAACAACTATCGAGCAGGCGGGGGAGGCAACTACTATATGTTCAAAGATAAGCCTGTCATCAAAGAAATTCAGACAGATATGACAGAGCTAATTGCTAACTATATGATGAAAAGGAAAAAGATCTATGCCTCCTGTGATCATAATTGGAAGGTTGTTTGGTGATAGGATGAAACTTTCTCGGTTAAATATTGTGAATTTAAAAGACTGTAGACAAGCTCGATTTTACCGAGTTTGTCTACAGTCTGACACGGTATTAAAATACATAAAAGTAGCATAGTGATACTTCTATTGTAGTTTTTCAACCTTGTAGCCTTTATTTTTAAGTAACTGGATAACGCTCATATCGCCAAAGTAATGTCCTGCACCTACAACGACAAAATAAGTTTCTTTCATACTCCCTGTTAAGTACTGTTCAATTTTATTCGCCATTCCAATATTTCTATTATCAAGCAGTTCAGTCATATATGTTTGGTATTCTGGGCTATCGTCTGGAACGTTAAAAAGCATTTTTTCAATTGCGTCATCATCACTATATTGCCAAGCTTTTATAAGGGCTTCTAGTTCGCCGCTGCTATCAACTTTTAGGGAATCTTCAAGCAGTTTTATTTGCACATTTTCAGAAAAGCTGTCCATCATATTTAATTGGAACTCTGCTCCCTCTAACTCAATAATTTTTTTACCACCCGCTTTAGATAAGAAATAAAAATCAATTCCTAATTCAGGTTTATATTTAGGATCAGTTATTTTTAAACTTTCTAAAATCATATTAAAATACCAAGGTTCAAAATGCTTGAGTTCGTTAAAATCGGCACCCAAACTAATAAATATATCTTTTAGTTTCGTGTAAAGCTCCTCCGAAATATGATCCTCAATGGTTGAACCATCAGCATAGATAGCTTTTTCAAGGATGGATTGTTGAAATTCAAGGGGATTTAAATTAAGAATATCTGCTTCAACAACTAAATATTTTGATTCATCAAAAGCCTTCATTATTTTCGAGTTTAATGGATAAAAGTCTTCAATACCTAAATGAATTGAACCTAGCATGTAAACAGTGTTGCCACTTTTTTCTGCTTTCCAAAGGAATCCACCCTCATTTTCCGCAACCTGTTCCTTTTCACAGCTGGCCGCTTTAACCTCAGCTAATTTCCTTTTGGAAGGGGTCTCATATTTTATTGCACTATCTTTTTTTACATAATAGCCTCCACCTACTCCATAAATGTCACCACCAGAATGGTTCTTAAAGGAATAGACTCTATATTCACCCTTTACAGGTAGTGTCTTGTGAGTCTCAAGCTTATTTTCTTTCAAAGAGAATAACTTAGCTTCTTTCAGGATGGTGATTTTACCTAGTTGACCACTCTTAAGTTCTGTTTTCCCCCACATAATCTTCTTAGGAACACAATCCTTACTACTCTCCGATGCCGCAAAAGCCGTATTAACTGAAAAGGATGAAACTACGAGCAATGTAGCAATGAAAAGCATAGCCGCATTTTTAAATATCTTTTTCAAAGTATTTCTCTCCTCTCTAATAAAGTATTCGTTAATAGAGAAACCAATTATATGTAGTATAGTAAACTATTAACAAATTAATAATACCTTAATTTAGGAGGTGACTCAACAAAGTAAAAAAGCCTATAGATAAAGTCCTTTTCGGAAGAGTCTATAAGCTTTTTTAATATTATTTACTATTAACCTTGCACACTTTCCTTTTCATAAACCGGTACCCAGCCCTCTTCTGTTACGAAAATACGGACAGCGACTACTTTTCTATCATCAGCAAGTGTGAAATAATGGCGAATATTTTCTGGAACAGAGATCAAATCGCCAGGGTTTAAATGCACTTCAAAAAAGCGCTCATCCTTACCTTGAATAACGAAAACTCCATGTCCGCTTGCGATAAAGCGCACTTCATCATCTGTATGATGGTGTTCTCTTTGGAAGTTTTTCAGAAGCTCATCAAGCTTAGGATTAGAATCAGATAATGAAATAACATCAGATGTTTTGTAGCCTCGGCGTTCTGAAATACTGTCGATTTCTGCCTTGAAGGCATTTAGAATTCCGTTTTTCTCATCTTCGCTAAGATCAAATTTTTCACGAAGATTTTCCGGTAGTTTTTCAATATCCCACTGCTCGTAAATAACTTCTTGCTGCTCTAAAAATGCTGCAACCTCGTTTTGATTTTCAATTACTTCATTTGTACCTTGAATTGTAATTGTTGCCATCTGAAATCTCCCTCTCTTATTTAAAATTTGATTTAGCATTAATCAATGCTAGTTGATATTGAAATAGAAATTCACATGCTTCTAATAGTTTCTTAGCTTCAAAGCCGTTCTTGCCCCAAACGGTAATGCCGTGGTTTCGAATAAGGACGGCTCCTTTATCAGCATGAATATGCTCTTGGAATTCTTCCGCTAAAGCAGGAATATGGGCATGGTTATGAATAATGGGGATGGTTAGCTTAGCATCCTCTTCCCAGAGATCAAACGCCTTGATTAATTCTTGAAATTGAAAGGTTACTTTCCCTTCTTCGCCATATAGCTCTGAGATGACATTGTTTGCTACTGTATGAACATGAAGACTGCAGCCCGCTAAAGTTTTTTGAAAAACAGCGCAATGCAATAGGGTTTCGGCAGATGGTTTCAGATGTGTTTCTTCAACTGCTTTGCCATCTCGGTCGACTAGAAGGAAGTCTTCGAGAGTTCTTTTCCTTTTATCCTTCCCGCTTGCCGTTACGAGAAACTGCAATGGATCAGCGTTAACCTTGATGGCAAGATTACCGCTAGTCCCCATGAACCAGTCCCTTGCAGCCAATTCATCCTTAATATCAGCTAATTCATTCCATTTAGATACGAGCGCACTCATACTTTCACATCCAATCGAGATTCAATGATGTCAATACAGTCTTGGAAACGCTCGAAAGGCTCGTAAGGGATATTCAATTCCTTGCACTTTTCAATGAGATAATCCCTGGCAATAACAACATCTGCAAGCTTCGCGGCTTCAAGATCCGTGATGGAATCCCCGATCACGATACTCGTGTTTTCCCCGGATGCCAGATTTCGAATAATCGATGGCTTACAGCAGCCACAGCCTTTGTTTGAGCAATCATCATCACACTCATGAGGGAATACAATTCGAATGTTTTCACCGGAAAAATCAGCTTCATTACAATAAATTTTTTCAAAAGGTCCAAATGCCTCAAGGACAGGATGTACGAAAAAATCGATCCCGCCGCTCACAATATAAAGTGGAATATTTGCTTCTCTAGTAAACTGAACAAATTCAGCAAAGCCTTCTCGAATTACAGCATCCTTCAGTACGAATGAGATGATTTCCTCTTTTTTCGAAGAGGGAAGAAGAGAGAACAGCTTGCCGACCCCTTCCTGAATGGAAACCTTTTGACCTAATATGTCATCCTTGATGGCGTCCCATTCCGGCGGGGCGAATTCTCTCATTATATTAACGATGTTATCTTTATTCGTAATTGTCCCATCGAAGTCGCAGAAAATCACTGGATTCTTCATTTTGAACCTCCCCATAACTCAAGGGCTATTTTCAATTCTTGATGTTCTTCTGCAGCGTTGGCCAAATTTTTACCTGCTAGAACAGCGTCAACTGCCTGTCTAAATGCCTTTCCACCGCCTGCTGCTCCGTGAGGGTGACCGTGGACGCCGCCCCCAGCGTTGATTACGCAATCTTTTCCATAGTCGTCCATTAACAGAGGCACTAGCCCAGGATGGATGCCCGCAGATGGTACTGGAAACGCCCGTTTTACAGCAGCTTCTTCAGTCAGCTTCTCACCGATTGCCAGTGCAGCATTCTTTTCAAGAGCTACACTGCCATACGGAGAAGGGAATAAGGAAAAGTCAGCACCCGCATATCGTGTTAGCTTACCAAGTACAAGCTGACTTGCTACCCCGTAAAAAGCTGATGAGGTGAAGGCACCGCTATAAGCTGGATGTGCCATAAGCGGAAGCTGAACCTCCTCATCCTCCGCAAGCTCCTGGAGGACATCCAGTCCATACGTATGAACGTTAAATAAAAGGGCATCAGCACCAAGATCCTTAGCTCTTTTTGCTTTATCTCTTAATTCGGAAGTCCGGCCTGTCAGGTTTACGGCATAAAGGGTACGATGGCCAGTTTCCTCATAGACCTGCTGTAAAACCTCTTTACTTCTTAAAATTCTTTGTTCAAATGGAGTTAGTAGATTTTCAAATAGGATTTCATCATCCTTCACAAGATCCACTCCGCCAAGAGCCTGCTCCTTCAATTGAGCTGTTAAATATTCGATGTCTCTTCCGATAACTCCCTTGAAAATACTCATGGTTAGTGGTCGATCATAAACATTTAATGTCTTCCGAATGCCTTCAATTCCAAAGCGCGGGCCAGGAAATCTGCTTAATAGGTCTGAACTAAACTCTAAATCAAGCAATTTGACTTCTCCATCTAAGGAAAGCTTTCCGAAAACCGTTGTTAAAATAGCTGGTAGATCTGCTGAAAAATTCGCACTTGGATAAGCAATTTTTACTTTGCTTAAAATATCATTTTGTTTAACAGGATGGCGCGTGTTCGAAAATTCCTCGACTGAGATGACGCGTCCTTTATGTTTCTTCAGCTGCTCCTGCTCAAGCAGTGGCAAATCTGTCCATGAGCCGATCGTTAAGCCAAGTGCAATCCCTTCCGCTTTTTTCTCAAAGGATCCTGGCTTGCCAAATAGCTGGTAGGTAGCGATGATTTCACTCATATTCGAATCATCCTCCTTTTTAAAGTTAGTATTCTCTATAAAAAAATAAAACCTCTTCAAATAAGAAGAGGTCAATAGACAAACATCTTCTTATTTCTCAGCATGAAAGCTGCAAGAATTAGCACCGTGTCAAATCGTTTGATCGGTTGCCGGGTTTCATCGGGCTCGTCCCTCCACCTGCTCTTAATAAGAAAAATATATTCAATTAATTTACATTTCAAAAGTAACTGCCTTTTATTATTGCACCGCTTAAAAATTCTGTCAATAGGATAATTTTAAGTGCAAGTTTTAATTTTTATCGTAAAAGTCGTGGGGAGGAGTTCGGCGTAAAACTATATAACCCCATTTGTCAGGTGAGAATGTGGCAAAAGGTAGTTAAGAAGTCTTTATAACGCCAATCGACAGGTGAAAATGTGGGTGAAGGTAGTTAAGAAGTCTTTATAACGCTAATCGACAGGTGAAAATGTGGCAGAAGGTAGTTAAGAAGTCTTTATAACGCCCATCGACAGGTGAAAATATGGCTGGAGGTAGTTAAGAAGTATTTATAACGCCCATCATCAGGTGAGAATATGGCTGAAGATAGTTAAGGAGCATTCATAACTCCTATCGACAGGTGAAAATATGGCTAAGGTAGTTAAAAAGGCTCTATAATGCCATTAACCAAGAAAAAACAACGCATACGGTAGTTATGAAAATTAATCCGGGGTAATGCAAGATAATAAAATAAATTTAGAAAAAGGTGGTTGACATTTTCCAGAATCGCATGCTAACATTCATTTCAAGCAAACTAACGTGAATATGTTAAATACTCTTATCATGAGCAGGCAGAGGGATTTGGCCCGATGAAGCCCAGCAACCGACCGTAATACCGTTGTGAAACGGGGCGCTATTAGGCGCCGGGATTTTCCCGCAAGGCACGGTGCTAATTCCAACGGAAAGGAAACTTTCTGAGAGATAAGAGGCAGAGAATTTGTATTCGTAAGCCTCTTTCGTGATGAGAAAGAGGCTTTTTATATTTTCATAGATAGGGTGAGAAAAGATGACAATTTTACAAAAGAAACAGTATGAGCCGTTGACTGATGAGACAGCGGTGAAGCTTGCGAAAGAGCTAAATCTATTTTCTGAAGGTTCAGTATTGAACTGTCGCGAAATTGGAGATGGCAATCTGAATTATGTATTCCATATAACTGACTCAATAAATGAAAAAGGCGTTATTATCAAGCAAGCGCTCCCTTATGCAAAGGTAGTGGGGGAAAGCTGGCCGCTCACATTAAAGCGGGCAACGATCGAAACGAATGCGCTGAAAAAGCATGGTGAGTTTGTTCCTCAGCTTGTGCCAGAGGTTTACCATGCTGATGAAGACCTAGCTATTACGGTTATGGAAGATTTATCGCATTTAACGATTGCTCGTGAGGGACTTATTAAAGGGGAATCTTATCCAAAGCTATCAAGCGATATTGGCGAATATTTAGCAAGAACGCTATTTTCAACATCGGACTTTGCCTTGCATCCATTTGAGAAAAAACGTTTAGCAGTTGAATTTTCAAATCCTGAGCTTTGTAAAATTACAGAAGATCTGATTTTTACCGATCCTTTCTTCGACCATGATACAAATGATTTTGAACCAGAATTGCGTGCAGATGTAGAAGCCATTTGGCATAATAGCCTTTTGAAGCTTGAAGCGGCTAAGTTAAAGCTAAGCTTTTTAACTGAAGCAGAAGCATTATTACATGGGGATCTACATACTGGCAGTATTTTTGCAAGCAGCACAGAAACGAAAGTAATTGATCCTGAATTTGCTTTTTATGGCCCGATTGGATTTGATGTTGGTTTATTTATCGGAAATCTATTTCTTCATGGGATTTCAAGAGAGGAAGCGAATCGATCTGTTATTTTTGAACATATCGAGAATACCTGGACCGTTTTTCGCTCAGTATTTACTGAATTATGGGAAGAGTCAAACCTGGAAGTTTATACAAAGGTCGAAGGCTATAGAGAATACATTTTACAGAAAATCTTTTCTGACACACTCGGCTTTGCTGGCTGTGAGTTGATTAGAAGGACGATTGGTCTTGCACATGTAAAGGATTTAGACGGTATTGAGGATCATGAGAAAAGAATTGCAGCTAAGAGACGGGCACTTGCATTAGGCGAAACATTAATCTTAAATCGTCACGTGTTAAATTCAGTAAGTGAAGCTATTTCACTGTTAGGAGAGAGGAAGGCATGAAGGTTCCAACATCAATTGAATGGAAAGATGGACATCTGATTATTCTTGATCAGCAAAAGCTCCCTCATCAAATTGAGTATCTTCAGCTTGATACGATTGAGGAAGTATTCGATGCTATTGTTACTTTAAAAGTCCGTGGAGCGCCTGCAATTGGGATAACTGCTGCATATGGACTTGCGATCGCGGCGCAGCAATATGAAACGAAACAATTAAAGGAATTCCACGAACATCTTCAAAAGGATTTTCGTTATCTAGCAGGTTCACGACCAACAGCAGTCAATTTATTCTGGGCGCTTGAAAGAATTGTAGCAGTGGCGGAGGAAGCGAAAAGCGTCAATGAAGCAAAAACGACTATTCTTGAAGAAGCAATTAAGATTCATGTAGAAGATGAAGAAACGTGCAGACAAATTGGCGAGCATGCCCTGTCATTGTTAAATAGCTTTACGAATGTGATGACAATATGCAATGCAGGGTCCATTGCAACGGCAAAATACGGGACAGCACTTGCGCCTTTCCATCTTGGCATTGAACGAGAAAAACAGTTTCATGTGTATGCATGTGAAACGCGTCCAGTATTCCAAGGCTCAAGGCTAACCGTTTGGGAGTTGCAGCAATCAGGTGTCGATGTCACTTTGATCACGGACAGCATGGCGGCCCATACGATTCACTCAAAGGGAATTGAAGCGATTATTGTCGGGGCTGACCGGATTGCTGCTAATGGAGACACAGCGAATAAAATCGGTACCCTGGGCTTGGCGATTTTAGCTAAACATTTCAATATCCCATTTTATGTAGCAGCTCCAGCTTCAACCTTTGATCTTTCAATTTCGAGTGGAATGGAGATTCCAATTGAAGAGCGAAAGGCTGAGGAAATTACCCATATTGGCGGCATCCCAGTAGCGCCACTTAATACAAATGTTTTTAATCCGGCGTTTGACGTCACTCCTGCGGAATATATTACGGCCATCATTACGGAAAAAGGGATTATCTATCCAAACTTCAATGAAAATATCAAAAGCCTTTTAGGTGAGCTAGTTAGAGAGGGAGAAAAATAATGAAAAAACAACTATCGATATTACTTTTAGCTATTTTACTAGTTTCGGCATTTTTAGTAGGATGTCAGCCAAAAAGCAATACGGCTACTTCCGATCAAAAAGAATCGGATGCACCAAAAAATGCAGAGAAATCAGACCATCCGCTTGCTAATAAAAAAATTGCATTAGTGATGCAGCAAAACTTAGGGACATTTTCAGCTCAATATATTGAAGGTGTAAAAGAGCAGGTAGAAAAATTCGGCGGAACGGTAAATGTTTTTACATCTGAAGGGGACTTAGCAAAAATGGCTTCTAACCTGGATGCAGCCATTAACCAAGGCTTTGACGGGATATTAATCGATCACGGAACAAAAGAAGCTTTAAATAACGGAGTTGAAAAAGCTGTAGAAAAGGGGATTCCGGTCATTGCATTTGATGCTGGTGTTGAGGTTGAAGGAGTTCCTGTGTTAGAGCAAGGCGATCAGAAAATGGCCGAAATGACGTTGAATAAACTAGGCGAAGATGCAAATGGTGAAGCTAATATCGTAAAAATTTGGGTAGCTGGCTTTGCACCAATGGAAAGAAGACAAGTAGCTTATGAAGCATTTTTGAAAAACAACCCTGGCATTAAAGAAATTGCTGCATTTGGAGCAGCTACAGCTAATACAGCATTAGATACACAGGCACAAATGGAAGCAATTTTGAAGCAATATCCGAAGGAAGGACAAATAACAGCTGTCTGGGCAGCTTGGGATGAGTTTGCTAAAGGTGCTGTTCGTGCCATTGAGCAAGCTGGAAGAACGGACATTAAAGTTTACAGCATCGACATGAGTGATGAAGACCTACAGATGATTCAAAAGGAAAATAGCCCATGGGTTGCTTCTGCAGCAGTTGATCCAAAGGATATCGGACGCATCCAAGTGCGATATTTATACCAAAAAATCAATGGCGAAAATCCGGAGCAAAAAATTGTCCTTAACCCAGTATTTGTAGACAAAGCCAAACTTCCTGATCAACAAGTCACTACAAACGAGCTTAGCGAATACATCGAAGGCTGGGGAGCGAGTGAACAAGGCTATAACGATGCATTAAAGGAATTAGAGGGACAGCTTAAATAAGCAACGAAAGAGATTGAACGGGAAACCAACTGTTGAATAGTTTCCCGTTTTTCTGGGGAAACACGAGAAAAATAGAATGAAAGTCTAGGAAGTTTCCCGTTTTTCCCGAAAAGGCGAGAAAAGTGGAAACAACGAATGTCCAGTTTAGAAAGGAGGTATTTTCATGGCGGATACGCTGCTTGCGATGGGGAAAATACAAAAACAATTTGGGAAAGTATCGGCACTGAATGATGCTTCTTTTCAGCTTAAAAAGGGAGAAATCCATGCACTGCTTGGTGCGAATGGCGCCGGGAAAAGTACGCTCATGAAAATTCTGTCCGGCGTGTATGAGCATGACGGCGGAGAAATTCTCCTTGATGGAAAGGAGATTCGGTTCCAGTCACCTAAAGCAGCAAAGGAACAGGGAGTATATTGTGTTTACCAAGAGGTCGATACAGCCATTGTACCTGAACTTTCTGTTGCTGAAAATATTATGCTTGATACATTTGCCTCTCAAAAAACTCTCTTCATTTCTAAAAAAAAGATCAACGAAAGAGCAAAAGAGGCATTGAAACAGCTTCAGTCCGAGCATATTTCCGTACAAAAGCAAGCCCTAGAGCTAACGCTTGCTGAAAAACAGATTGTTTTAATCGCACGGGCATTAGTTCACTCGGCAAAAATTATTATTTTCGATGAACCGACTGCCCCACTATCTGTTCATGAATCGGAGATGCTGTTTTCCGTGATGGAAAAATTAAAAAATCAAGGTGTAGGCTGTGTGTTTATTTCACACCGGCTTCCGGAAGTATTTGAAATTTGTGATCGAGTAACTGTGATGCGGGAAGGGAAAACAGTGAGTACTTCAGAAACGGCTTTAACTACCCAAGACCAGGTTATTGAGGATATGCTCGGTGACGCTTTTACTAGTGAACTTGGAAAGCATGAGAAGCACATCGGTTCAACATTACTAGAAGTATCAGAATTAACTGATGGCCATAAGCTTCATCATATTTCTTTTTCTGTTTCTAAAGGAGAAATTGTTGGGGTTGTTGGTTTAGTTGGTGCTGGTAAGACAGAGCTTGCGAAGACTTTATTCGGGGTGACTCCGGCTAAGCAAGGGAAAATTTCACTCAACAAGAAAGAGGCAAAAATTCACCATCCATCCGATGCCATTAAAGCGGGTATTGCCCTTGTTCCAGAAGAACGACGGAAAGAAGGTCTGTTTGTTCATGAATCTCTAAGAATCAATTCCACCTTTCCAAATCTACGAAAATTCACGCGGGGCTTTTTTATGCATAAGCCATCTGAAACAGCCTTTACCAACCAAATCATCGCCAGTCTCCAAATAAAGACAAATAATACCGAAACCCCGCTTGTACATTTAAGCGGTGGGAATCAGCAGAAGGTCGCGATAGGAAAGTGGACCTCGCTGGATTCCAGCATTTATTTATTCGATGAGCCAACGAAGGGTGTAGATATTGGTGCAAAGGTTGATATTTTTAAACTCATCCGGCAAATCTCAGAAAAGCAAAAAGGGGTTATCTATTTTTCTAGTGAAATTCATGAAATCCTTGGAATATCAGATCGAATTCTTGTCATGTACGATGGTAAAATCGTGAAGGAGTTTTCCCGTAACGAAGCCACACAAGAGAAGATTTTGCTGTATGCAAGCGGCGGAAAGGAAGAGCAGCATGAAAGAGAAAAGCATTCAGTTTCTATTTAAATACGGTGCCATTGCCCTAATGATATTTATTATCCTTTACTTTAGTTTGATTAGCGATGCATTTTTCACATATGGGAATTTTGCCGACATTCTGCGCTCGATTTCCATCGTTACGGTACTGGCTTTAGGAGTAACATTCACTTTAGTCGTTAACGGTTTTGACTTGTCAGTTGGATCAACGATGTCATTGTCAACAGTTGTTACAGCCTCATTAATGGTCTGGTATGATATGCCGCTCTGGCTTGTGCTGATTTTGCCCATCCTTGTAGGTGTCCTTGTTGGGGTTTTCAATACGTTATTAATTGTCGTCATTGGGATTCCTGATTTGCTTGCAACATTAAGCACGATGTATATTGTTGCGGGGCTTCACCGAACGTATACGGAGGGCTATTCGATTTATAATCATATGCCCTTAACCTCAGGAGGAACTGCGATTGGTGAATTTTCAAGTGCCTTCCTCTGGATCGGACAAGGGAAAATGCTCGGACTTCCGGTTCCTGTGTGGATTATGCTGTTGTTAGTGATTGTTACTTTTCTAGTGTTAAATCATACGAGATGGGGTCGAATTTTATATATGACGGGGGGCAATGCGGAAGCAGCCACTTTATCCGGAGTAAACGTTAAGAAGGTAAAGTTTGCTTCCTATGTCGTCTCTGGCATTTTTGCTTCAATCGCAGGAATATTATTTACAGCGCGTGTGGGATCTGGGCAAATTGATGCCGGCGCACCCCTTTTAATGGAGGCAGTTGCCGCCGTATTTGTTGGTTATTCCGTGCTTGGTGCTGGTAAACCAAATGCAATCGGGACATTTTTTGGTGCAGCCGTTATTGGAATTTTGCTAAACGGACTGACCATTTTGAATCTCCCTTATTATGCTTTTGATATTGTAAAAGGTTCTGTATTAGTGCTGGCATTGGCTGTCACTTATATGCACGCGAAAAATAAATTCTCTCATTAAAGGGTGCCTGAGCTTCGGTGCGTTGGAATTGACGCATATGGGGTCAGGCATTTTTTTCCTCTTAATAGGTTGAAAAGTACATTCTATCAAAGTATAATGGGATGATTCTACAGGTACAAGGATGGTACATATATGAAAAAAAGGATTGTAGATATTGTATATATTTTTATTGGAGCTTTTCTATTTGCAATAGGGGTTAATGTATTTATTATCCCGAATGAGCTAGGCGAGGGAGGGGTAACTGGGATTACCATTATCGCTTACTACCTCTGGCAATGGTCGCCGGGTCTCGTTAACTTTGTTCTAAATTCAATTTTGTTAATGGTTGGATATAAATTTTTGAGTAAAATGACAACGATTTATACGATTATTGCGGTTGTATTGAATTCTATATTTTTGCATTTGACAGAAGGCTGGACGATTGATTCCAATGAAATTGTCGTCTCCACTATTTTTGGAGCTGTTATTATTGGTGTGGGGATTGGGTTAATCATTCGCGTAGGCGGGACAACAGCCGGATCGACCATCTTAGCTAGAATCACCCAGAAATATCTTGGCTGGAATTTAGCCTATGGCTTATTATTTTTTGATTTAATTGTTGCGTTTTCTTCCTATTTTATCATTGGCGCTGAGAAGCTGATGCTGACGATTTTAATGCTGTATATTGCAACAAAGGTAATGGAATTCGTTATTGAGGGGATTAACACGAAAAAAGCGGTAACAATCATTTCAACAGAGCCTGATCAAATTGCGCAGAAGGTGAATGAGGAGATGCATAGAGGTGTGACTGTCTTTTCCGGAAGCGGCTATTACACAAAAGCGCAAAAGGATATCCTCTATATAGTCATAAGCAGCCAGGAAATTGTGAAGCTGAAGAAAATTGTGAAAGAAGCAGACTCCCATGCATTTATTGCCATTCATGATGTCCGAGACGTGTTTGGATTAGGCTTTGGGGAGATTTCAAAAGCGGATTAATACAAGAAGAAAGTTGAAAAGGATGTTTGAAATGGGGCCTAGTTCCCCTTTCAAACATCCTTATTTTGTGGCTTACTGTCATTTGGTGTGATGAATAGGTTCATCCAGCTAGTGAAGATTTATTGGACAGGTTCCCGGGTTTTTGCCAAAACCTGTCCGAAAACCCAAGCTTATTGGACAGGTTCCCGGGTATCGGCAAAAAGCTGTCCACCAAACCAAGCTTATTGGACAGGTTTCCGAGTTACGGCAAAAAGCTGTCCACCAAACCAAGTTTATTGGACAGGTTTTCGAGTTACGGCAAAAACCTGTCCATCAAATCATGCCCTCTGCTTTAAACAGACATCCCCTCATCCATCCTCGCCTCGTAGCGCCTCATTCTTTTCTCAAGCTGTGCAAAAAGAACTTCAAAGACAAAACAGAGAATCCAATAAACCAAAGCTGCCACTAAATACATTTCCAAATACTTATAGCCATCATTCGCAATAATTTTCGCCATGCCCATGATTTCAATGACCTTAACCGCAAAAGCAAGAGAAGTTGCCTTTATGAGACCAATAAATGTATTGCCTAGATTAGGTAGAGAAAGGACCATTGCTTGCGGCAAAATAATTCTTCGTAAGCCTTGAGCTGTCGTCATGCCCACTGAATAGGCAGCTTCCATTTGGCCGGCATGGGTGGCATTGATGGATGCGCGGAAAATTTCGGACTGGTAAGCCGCTGTATTCAGGGTATAGGCGATTAAGGCATACACAACAGGTGAAATTTGATCAGCATCCAGACTCCATCCAAGCTGTTTATTTATGAGATCAAACAGAGCGGGTATCCCATAGAATAATACGAAAAGGAGTACAATCATCGGCACGCCTCTAATAAAGGAGACGTACAACATAGCGATTCGATGCAAAACGGGCACTTTATAAATTCGGCATAATGCAATCAAAAGGCCAAACATGATTCCGAGGATCATAGAAATAACCGCAATAATCAGAGTTAAAGGTACACCTTTCAGCACCTCTGGAAATTGCTTTAATGCAAAGTCAAAGTCGATAAAAGTCAAGAGAGATCACTACCTTTAAAAAATTAATCTGCAATGCTGACACGGCCCTTTTTTAATCCCTTTTCTAAAAGTGCAATCAAATTTTCTATTACAATACATGTGCCCCAATACACTAACGAAATGGTAAAGTACACTTCGAACATGCCGATTCCGTAGTTATTTCCTAGAATAATCCGAACCTGCCCCATAATATCAATGATGCCAATCGTAAAGGCAAGGGAGGTATCCTTCAGCAATTCAATAATATTATTCCCGAGATCCGGTAAGGCCACTAAAAACGCCTGAGGCAGAATGATTCTCCGCAAAGCCTGTGAGTAGCTCATTCCTATACTGTAGGCAGCCTCCAATTGGTCCCTTCCGACTGCCATATAGGCGGATCTAATCACTTCAGAAAGGTAGGCGCCTGTATATAAAGAAAAGGCAATTACAACAAATACAAAACGATCCCAGCCATTAATATCAATATTTACAAGCAACAGTAGCTGCGGGAGTCCAAAATAAACGAGGAATAGCTGAACTAATAATGGCGTACAACGCATGAAAGACAAATAAAATGTTGCAACTGCATATGAAATCGGTTTTTTTTGAATCCGGACAATGGCGACAATAACACCGATAATTAAAGAAAAGAAAAGTGAAACACCTAACATAAGTAAAGTAAGCGGGAGCTTATTTAATACTCTCATTAATAAGTCCAGCCAATCGGAGAATCCCGAACTAATCATTTTATTTCACCGCCTGCTGTAAAAATGACTCCAACGTTCATCGCTGCCGTCGGAGTCAATCTATAAAACTATTACTCAAATTTAAAGCCTTCTTGATTGATAAATTCCAAATCCTTAAAGAAGTCGACATCGAACCATTTTTCAGACAGCTTTGAAAGGGTGCCGTCTTCAATTAATTCAGCAGTCGCTTTATCCATCTTCTGTGCAAGCTCGGTTTCCTTTTTATTGAAAACAACCCAAATTGGTTCCTTTGAAACGATTCCGCTAACTTTTAAATCAAGATTCATTTGTTTCTGCATTTCATTAAAGGTTGTTACATTTAGGAATATAGCATCAGCCTTACCTTCAGCTACTCTTTTTAAATTATCAGCATTTGAAGCGTGCTCAATGGTATCGAGTGTTAACGGGTTATCTTTGTGTTTATCGTTGTATGAATTAAGAATAGTACGTAATCCGCCGCTCGGTGCCATTGGCGGGAACTTTTTGCCGACCATGTCATCCAAAGATTTAATATCATTGCGATCCTTCTTTGTCACGAGCGAAGTAAGGGAATATCCGAATTCTTGTTCAGGAAAAAGAAACTTCTCTTGTCTTTCAGGATTTTTAAAGAACCAATTAATCGCGAATGTGTATTTACCTGTATCAACACCAACTAAATTGGCTTCTTCTTCTCCAAAAAGATATTCGAATTTATATTCAGGAAGCTTTTTCTCGATTTCCTTCATATAGTCCATGTCATAGCCAATTGGATTGTTATTTTCATCTGTATACAAGAATGGGGGATTGACTTCATCGCTTAAGGCTACCTTTACAACTATTTTTCCATCGTCTTTTCCTGAGCCTGTGCTTTGCGAGCAGCCTGCGAGGCTAAGTATAAGCACAAATGCTAGAATCGCTGTATTAATTAAACCTTTCATTAAAACGACCTCCTGCTTTAAATTAGATATTCTGGTTCACGGACTAGCCGTTTTAGAAACTGCTTCATCCGCTCGTGTTTTGGATGAATGAGTACATCCTGGGGATGCCCTTGTTCCACAATGACGCCTTCGTCCATAAAGACAACTCGATTCGCTACTTCTCTGGCGAAATCAATTTCATGTGTCACGATCACCATGGTGATGCCTTCACCTGCTATTTGCTTAATAATTGACAGCACTTCTCCAACCATTTCTGGGTCGAGAGCGGAAGTGGGCTCATCAAATAAAATGACCGATGGATTTAATGCAAGCGCCCGTGCTATGCCAACCCGCTGCTGTTGACCACCAGAAAGCTGTGAAGGATAATCATTTACTTTTTCAGCCAGCCCTACCTTCTGAAGGAGAGATAGACTGATATCCTTTGCTTCGGCTTTAGGCAGTTTTTTAGCTACTATGAGCCCTTCCATCACATTTTCCAGAACCGTTTTATTCTTGAACAGGTTATAGTGCTGAAAAACCATGGCGGTTTTTCTTCTTAATGTAAGAATATCCTGCTTGGGGGGATGCTTTCCTTGAACGGTAAACCCGTCAACACTTATTAGTCCATCATCCGGGCGCTCCAAGTAGTTGATGCATCTGAGGAGTGTAGTTTTTCCTGATCCGCTCGGGCCAATAATGGCTACAACATCCCCTTTATTAACTTCGAGGTCGATCCCTTTTAATACATGATTTTTTTTAAAATGCTTTTGGATATTTTTTAACTCGATCATATTCCCCCTCCTTGTTAGAAAAGTGCAAGCGCCTTCGGAACAATCAAAGGACAATTGTTCCTGCGATGTTCATTCGCTGAAGCTAGACATTGGGAAAAAATAGTTAACACTATTTAGAATGTTCAAATATCATAATCCAAACATTATCATCATTAATCGCATCTGTAAAGTAGGATTTAAAGTATCTTTAAAATTTTTGTAATATGCTAAACCAAAGGAATTATTAATAATAAGCTGATAAAAAATAATAAAAATTCTTGACGTTGTTATGGAATTTCGTTATTATCAAAGCCAATAATAATAATCGGAATTATAGGAATAATGTATGCGTGAAAAATCATTCTGGTTAAGGATGTGTGAAGAAAATGTTAGATTTATTTATAAAAAATGACACTCAAAGAATTTGGCTTCAAAAGCTGCATGAAAAAGAAGCTCAATTTAAAAGTAAATCCGCTGAATATGATGAACAATCAAAGTTTCCTAAAGAGAATATTCATAGATTAATTGAAATGGGATATACAACACAAACCTTACCAGCGGCTTATGGCGGAGGTGGTTTAAGTACGTATGATATGGTCCTGCTCCAAGAAACATTAGCCAGCTTCGATGGAGCAACAGCTCTCTCTATTGGCTGGCATATGGGAGTAGTCGGTGAAATCTATGAGAAAAAGCTTTGGGCTGACGAAAAATTAAACTTCTTTGCTGATGAGGTGCTTAAAGGAGCATTAGTCAACCGTGCCGTTAGTGAAGCACAAACAGGAAGTCCGACTAGAGGAGGCCGCCCAGGCACCTATGCGATAAAAAAGAATGGGCGTTGGGAGATTACAGGGAGGAAAAACTTCACAACCATGTCCCCGGTTTTAACGCATTTTCTTGTTTCTGCTTGGATGGAGGATAAGCAAGCAATCGGGTTCTTTTTGCTGCACAAGGATTTAGAAGGGTTAAGCATCGAGGAAACATGGGATGTTATTTCGATGAGGGGAACAGAAAGTCATGACCTTGTACTTGAGAAGGTTATTGTCGAGGAATCAAAGCTAGTTGAAATCAACCAAGGCCCAAGAGGCGATCAGCTAAATGGCTGGACGATTCATATTCCTGCCTGCTACCTTGGGATTGCACAAGCAGCACGCGACTACGCTATCCAATTTGCTAATGAATATTCGCCTAATAGTTTAAACGGACCTATAAGCCAGCTGCCAAATGTCCAAAATTTAATCGGTCAAATCGAGCTTGAGCTTATGCAAGCAAGACATTTTTTATATAGTGCAGCGGCAGCATATGATGATGAAGACAGACGCAGCTATATAACGAATGAGCTTGGCGCCGTGAAGCATACGGTGACGAATTCCGCCATTTCCATTGTTGATAAGGCGATGAGGGTTGTGGGAGCAAAAAGCTTGCAGCGTAAAAATCCGCTTCAAAGATATTATAGGGATGTAAGGGCAGGCCTTCATAATCCGCCTATGGATGATGTCACGATTCGGAAGCTGGCATTAACGGCTTTGAACAAATAGCCTTGATTAATTTTAAAAAGAGCGTCCATTCAATTGACGCTCTTTTGTTTGCAAAAATGGATTAAAAGCAGATAATTATCTGCACATTTTTGAAAACACACACTGAAAGATGGACAACCGTTGTTCCACATATTTAGCTTATCATCATAAACGGTGATAGGCTTTTTATGTAGATTTAAAAAAACGTGTCCTTTTTTAAAGCTAATCTATATATAAAAGGTGAATCGACTTTTGAGAACCTAGGAAAGGGGGAGGGAAAATGTAGAAAACGATACGAGTCATGGGCTAATTTTTCTTTATTAATTTTCCAATCTGGTTCAGACGATACGTCCACGATAATGGGACAAAAAGAAAAAGAAAAAGAAAAATAACTACTACGTAGTTGTAGTGGTTCAATATATGATTTTTATAAATTCCCACAAAAGAAGAGTAAGTAAATTCTGAAGAAATAAAATCATTCCTTTTGCTTTACAGTGTTAAAGGGTGTTATGATTTACCTAATTTATGAAAAGAAAGGAAGAAAAAGATGTCTTTAGAAAGTGTGAAAAATCATTTTAAAAAATGGAATCGTGCAGCCGATATTATGGAATTCGACGTATCGAGTGCAACGGTTGATATGGCAGCAGAAGCGATTGGCGTCATTCCGGCGCGGATTGCCAAAACCTTATCGTTCCGCGGGGAAGGGGATCAAGCCATTTTAGTAGTCGCAGCAGGGGATGCCAAAATCGATAACAAGAAATTCCGTGAAACGTTTGGCTTTAAAGCCCGAATGCTTTCTGCTGAAGAAGTAGTGGAGCAAACGGGACATGTAATTGGCGGAGTTTGCCCCTTCGGATTAGCCAATGAATTAGGCATATATTTAGATGTTTCTATGAAGCGCTTTAATACGATTTTTCCTGCCTGCGGAAGCACAAACTCGGCCATTGAGCTAACGTGTGAGGAAATATTTGAATACTCCTCGGCTAAACAATGGGTAGATGTTTGTAAAGGGTGGGTCTCTGAGGACGCTCAGGTAATTGAGGCAGTCGGGGCTCTTGAGAAAAATTAATAAAAAACAATATTGGATTTTTTTCAAGGGGATGCTAAAAAGATGTTTGAAATGGGCAACCGTCTCAAACATCTTTTATAAAAAGAACGTATGAACTTGGGGTCTACCTTGTCTACAGATTTTTCTTTTGGATTTCCCTTATTGTCCGATATGTGGCTTTATCCCCTAATTTATAAAAATGGGACAATGACGGACGAGAATTTCCCTCAATGATCCAAATATGACCCAGTTGATCTATACCAATATCGAATCCGAAAATACACTTCTCTTTGTAGTAGCCTGCTAGACAATTGGTTCCCAATAATGCAACACGATCAATTTCGGAAAGTAAGAAGTCAATTTTATCAGGTGAATTAGTTAAGTGGGAATTTTGTATAGCTTGTTTAACATGGAGCACTGACCCGCCACTAAGTTCATTATTGGTAACAATAAATCCTTTCCCTGCCACTTTTGCAACCTTGCCGGTCACAAACCATGTATTTGAATCATTGTACCTTTGGGTAATCACACGCATATCGAATGGAGATCCGTTAATTGTTAAAAGGGGAATGAAACGTTGTATTAGATAAGAACGGAAGTCGATCTTGTTATTTAGATAGTCGATGGTTTTATTCCTTCCAAAAAAGAGATCTATTTTATCTTCATAATGTATTTCGTACCTGCCCTCCCCCAATGAAGATAGTTTGAAAATGTTTCTTCCCCTTTTCCCGCTAGATGGCTTTAAAATGACTGTACTATACTTATCGACCAAATCCCATAAGCCACTTTCCGAAAAATTACTTGTTTCGGGCAGATGATTTTGTAAGGCTTTATTTTCCATCATAATTGAGTACTTTGTCCATTTGTTATTACCGAGATATTTCACTTTTCATCAATCCTTCTATATTATCTCTAACACCCATTGATGCAGAAATCGATAGTCCACTAGCCCAGATCCCTTTAAAACCCACTTCCTCTACGATCTTTGCGGAAAGACCGTTATGGGCCTCCATTAAAAACTCAGGTTTTTGGGAATTAAGCAAATTTTTTAATTTAGTCGTTTTCTTCATGGTTATCCCTCACTTTACAACGATGTTAACATTTCAACATATACGTATCTTATTGTCCTATTAAGTTATGTAAGAGTAAGGTTTTTTGATATCAAACAAACAAAAATGAGTCATGTTGCCTAGAATTACTTGCTTTTCATTAAAGAATAGGACAAATAAAAGAAATTTTAACTAGATAAAAATTAAAAAGGGCTCCCAAATGCTCATTTTTATTTATAAGCTTTTATTTGCAATAAAGTTTCCAGGTCAACTATGTCAAAATTTCTTTCCTGAAGGGCTTTGATCATTATAGGAAGGGCTTTTTTTGTCTCCGTCATTTTTGAAACAGAATGAATGAGAATAATATCGCCATTTCGTACATTTTCCGACAACATTTTTAACGATATTCTCTGCTTTCTTTTGTGATCAATTTTGCATTCTCTCCCATGCTGCGGTCGTTAATTGATTTGATTTCCTTTTTATTTCAAGCGTATAATCCTTATTTGTTTAACTTTCTCCCATAGCCCTTTGCGGATTAAACATAGAGATATGATCAACTCCCGTTTTATTTTTCTTCGCTACTCAAGCATTGTGAAAAATTACTTCCCTGAATCAAGGAGAGGGAGGTGATTTTTTATGAATTAGGTTTTCATGGTGCTATCGTCCAGTATTTCCTTAATATATGAAACTAGCTGAGCCGCACGAATGGTGACAGTATGTTTTTTATGAACCATCTCATATCCTTGTTGGGCAATTTTTTTTCTTTCGTCTTCATGCTCTAAATAATACCTGGCCATTTTTAAAAAGTTTTTTCCGTTAATTTCCACAAAATGCTGTCCGGGAATAAAGCCTAAATCCCTTAATTCCTTTAAGGAAGGGGCAAGTAATAAGGTGTTGCATGCAAGGACTTCATAATACTTGATAATCGGATAATGAAGGCTCGAATCACATGTAAAAAAGACTTTTGCCCGATTGATTTCCTTCGCATAGCTTTCGCCGACAAAAACTTTTTCTTCCGCTACACCAATATTGCGATAGCCTGGATGCATGCGGTAAACAAATCCAGGTATCTTCCTCATTGTTTTCACTATCCTCTTTCTCAATGGGTAATACCACGCAACTTTACCTAACAGAAGATAATCAATATCTTTCTCTAGCCTGTAATCCTTAAAGATTGAAGGATTAACAAAGTGCGGGAGCCAATACATCCGATCCTTATATTTTCGGAAGTCATTTAAAAAAGCATCTCTATATATGCTGAATATATATTTAACATTTGTCTCTTCTATAAATTGCTTTCGCTTCTCTATTTCCAAATGAAGATCATGCATAATAATGCCAAAAGGGATCTTTAGCGTTGATAGCCCGGTAATTGTCGGGCATCTGGTATCTTTCAAATCATTTAACAAGATGAAATCGGGCTGTTGAGGTATGCTCTTTAGAATTTCACGGATATCCCCAGGTTTGAACCACTCTATTACATCTACCAATTTACGTAATTCATTCGTTAAATAAAATGTATTCCGTTCAACATATTGACTAAAATCTCGAGTAATAAATAGAAGTTTTAATTTATTCATATAGCCTCCTATTTCTCTTAGACATTTGCATTATCTATATCTAACCCCTCACGTTTTATAATGTGAAACAATAGCTTTTCGCAGCTTTTCAATAGTAAGTTATAAGTCACCATGTGGTTGCCTGTCACTGAAGGGTCAGGGACATTTTTATTTTTCACTTCAGGAAGATAATCGAGCAAAAATTGGATTTGGCTAGTTTGTCCAAAACGATCCGTTAAAACGCTTAAATTTTCTTCGTCCATAATAACAATATAGTCAAAGGCTGAAAGATCATTTGCAGTCACTTGGCGCGAACGAATCCATTGATAGGGAATATTCATTTTACCTAGAAACTTACGAGTGGATTTAGATGGGCGCCTTCCCACGTGGAATTTATTAGTTGCTGCTGAATCTACAGTAAATTTTCTATCTAGCCCTTTCGTTTTGATTAACTGGCAAAATATAGCCTCAGCCATTGGCGATCGATTGATATTTGCTGCACATATAAAAAGTACTTTAATCATTTCTAACTCCTTTATACTAAGTTTTGAAAGACACATTATATGGTATGTCAGAAGTTTTAATATGTTTATTGATAAATAGGCCATTACCAATAATGGGAGTAAATTGGTTCAAATCCCCAAATCAAAATATTCCTTAAAACATATGATGGTAAAGGACAAGACAGAAAGGAATGAGTATTAGTGCATGATTTTACGATCGAGGAAATTGCATCGGTTATACAGTGTAAAATCGCAAGTTGGAAGACTAAAAAACCGATTAAAGGCTTTACAAATCGTCATAAAAACCCTTCTCCTTTTAGTCTAGTATTCTTATTTCGCCACGATTTGAATGAGGATAGCTTGATTGAAAGGTTGGTTAAGGGAAAAGCCACTGGTATTATTGTTAGCAGACAACACAAATTCCAAATCGATAAATTTGCTCAAGCAGGAATTGGTGTTCTTGAAGTAAATAATAGAAAAAAAGCATATCGAAATATGGCCAGATTATACCGTAGGCAATTTACTATTCCGATTACACAGGTGACTGGAAGCTCAGGGAAAACAACCACGAAGGAATTAATCGGCAGCGTTCTTAAACAGGAATATTCCACTTTAATAGGTGCAGGCAATTATAATTCTCCAGATGGGGTCGCATTTAACCTATCGAAATTGGAAGAAAGACATGAAGCGGCTGTTCTCGAAGCTGGGATGAAGGGGTTCGGTACGATGAGATTATCCAGCCAAATGATTCAACCCCAAATTGGAGTAGTTACATGCATTCATCGGGCACATTTACCCCGTCTTGGTACAATAGAAAACATTATTAAAGCTAAGGTGGAAATGGGTGAGTATTTATCTCCAAAGGGTATCCTTGTGATAAATGGAGATGATCCTAACTGCGCGGAATATTTAAAAGAAATTAAGTATCCGGGGAAAATTATTACTTTTGGTTTTTCTGAAGGGAATACTATTCGAGCAACAAATGTATATTATGAAAATTTTCAAAGCTTCTTTACTGTAAAGGGAAAAGGCTTTGAATTTGACT
Source organism: Bacillus sp. JJ1532 (assembly GCF_036965085.1). NCBI lineage: Bacteria > Bacillati > Bacillota > Bacilli > Caryophanales > Bacillaceae > Bacillus > Bacillus sp. JJ1532. The sequence continues at coordinate 29,379 of NZ_JBALOW010000012.1, read as the reverse complement.
GTATGATGAATACATTTGGCAGTTATAATATTATGAATGCATTAGCGGCAATTGCCGTAGGGGTAGAGCTTAAAGTACCAATTAAGAAGATTCAACAGGGGATTGCTGAATTTTTCCCAGTAAAGGGCAGGCTGCAGATACTTTCTTGCCCAAATGATATTACGGTCATCCATGATAATGTAAATGCTAATCCAGATTCCACTAACCTATTATTGAACCAAGTCCCATATTTGCCTAAGAGACCCATTATTCTCGTTTTAGGAGATATGGAGAAGCCTCATACCAATGAAACATACGCCAAAAAAGTCCATTATCAAACAGGGGAAATAATCGGCGACTTATCGATTGAAAAATTGGTAGCGATCGGAAAATGGGCGAAAGAATATTGTCATGGAGCTAAATCAAAGGGCATCTCCCCTGATAAATTATCTTACTATAAACATGCAGATGAAGCTAAAAAGGATTTGCTTCAAATTGTACCGCCTAAATCAATCGTTATCTTCAAAGCCTCCGGTAAATATTGTGACTTAGAATCACTCATTAATTTGTTGAAAAGAAAATAGGGACAAGGGGTTATAAAACCATTCAAATGAAAAAGGCAGACCTATTGGTTTGTCTTTTTCATTTGTTTAATAGAGTTATTTATGCTTATGGATTCTTCCGTGTGACATTAAAAATAATACGTCCTTTTTTAAGGGAATAAAATTGTGGGAGAATCCCATATTAATCGGGTGATAAATGAACTGTAAAAGAGAAAGTGCCCAGTATTATGAGCAATTAGAGAATGGGATTGCGGAAATGGAAGCTACTATTGAGAGATTAAGAACGGAAATAAATGAGTTAATGGAAATGAAATATGCTTTAATTCATTTTGCTTTTCTAACCTTTTTTCCACCAAACTTAACCCCCCCTGAGTAATACTTCCAGACTGCAATCCAAGTCGTAAATGGATAAAACCAGAACCATAGAGGACTTAATAAAAATGTGAAAAATGGAAGAATTTTAGCACCATATAGAATTTGACCTATACAAGCTAATAATAGAACAATGATTGTTATAGTTATACAAAATAGACCAGCTACCTTTGGAGAAATGATAAGTAAAAGTAAAATAATAGGTAATACAAGTGCATACAGAGTAAAGCGAAATGGCATGGCCAAATTTTCATAAGCGTAACGAACTCTTTGCTCTAGAAATTTATTAAATGGAATGTCTTGAGTCGCTTCTAAAGAAGCATCTTTAACAAAACCAATCGAGTAACCAGAATTACGTAATTTTTCTTCGAGAATAAACTCATCAAATAAACCATCCCGGTTTGGGAAGCCTGTTTTTGAAATGTGCTCCTTCCTGAATGCTAAATGTCCACAATACTGTTTCCGTCTATCTAGTATATTAATAATAAACATTCCACACATGTCGATAAGGACAGTGAAAGGGAATTTATCGAACTTTGGCATCATCTTAAAGCAGTCATACTCATCGAAGTATTTGGATATTTTCGCTAGAGTTTCCCTCGTTATTCGATAATGGTCATCAATTAACAATACTTTATCATAAATTACATAATTTAATCCTGCATAGATTCCGTTCAGTTTATCATTATCACCAGTACGAAGATCTTCACTAGGAATAAAATGTTTAACATTGTTAAAAAATTTCAGTTTATTATTTATATAACGATAGACTTTGCAGTTACTTTCATCTGCAATCACAATTTGGCAATCATCCTCCTTTAATGCGACCGCCAAAGAGGCTATATGATTCACAAAGTCACTAAGATTCTTTTCATTATATTGTAATTTGATTGGTATTAATATAGATATCTTCATTTACATTCCCTCCTGATTACACCAGTCAGACAATGTACTGAACCTCCTCCTTTCATAAGCTCAGTTAAATCAACTTCAATACAATTTACTCCGCAAGATCTATATTTACCAATACTATCTTTTGCACCTTTATTGATCACTATTGCCTCGTCATTAAGGGTAATGAAATTAATTGACATTTTCTCATCTACCTCTGTAAGATTTGTGAGTTCAATAATGGTATACCCATGGCGTTTTAAAGTAGAATAAATTTCATATGATGCCCTTCTCGGAACTAAAGCAGCATTTTTTGAATTGATTAGATTAAAGACACCATCAAGGTGTCCACACCCGTAGGTAGTCTGGATGACTTTAATTTCTGTAATCCCTTGTAATTTAAGTAAATTATATACAAACTTAACAGCTTCATCATTTGTACGTAATCCAATACCTAAAAACGCTAAGTCTGGGTTAACTATAACTATGTCAGGGCCTTCTAAAATCATATTATTGTGAGCGCTCGCAATAATTGGTATGCCAAGTTGAGATACTGTTTTCGCTAATATTTGCTCTTCACCAGCTCGAACTTGAGAAGCTAATCGAGAAAGAATAGCACCTTCTGATGTCATTGTAAATGTATCCCTAACAAATATTATATTGGGGAAGTAATTTGCTTTATCATCAATGATATAGTCAACCTTGACACCATTTTCCCTATAAACCTGAGCAAGTTGGTCATGTTGAAATCGAGCTTTTTCAACATCCATAATGGATGTCCAAAGTACTGAATTAGGCTCTTCAATGTTTTCAATCTCTTTTCCAGGTCTGCGTAGTAATACATGCTTTAATACATCCGTCTCTGAAGATAACCCAAATTCGTTCCATATTGTTCCAATCTCTTCTGTATGATATTCTTTGCGTCCTACCCAACCCTCGCCGCCATGTGCAGAGTCAACAATACTTTTCAAAAATTATCATCCTTTCTGATAAAATATATTGTAACTGTTGAATAATCTATTTTCTTAAGTTTACTAGTTAATATTAATTTAGTTTTGAGATCTAAATTGGTTAAAACAATTTTAAGAATTTGCTTTAATTGGTTGGGAATTCCATTAAGCTTCTTTAATTCCATACGGTAGAAATCCTCTGAAGTATAGACGACAATTGGGGAGAGGTTAAATAGGCTAATTACATAATATATAGAACAATTTGTCCTATTTCTAAATATGAGGGATGGCTTTATTTAGCAGGTGTGATGGATTTGTATTCCCGAAAAATTGTCGGATGGTTGATGGATAGGACGATGAATTGGCGTAGTATCAGGCACATGTTGGTTTCCATACTAGACTCAGATTTGCACATAGGCTACCCTCCAATCCAATTTGCAATTCCAATCCCTTATTCCAATTTTATTAAAAATTATGAAATATGTTACATTTATTTGCATCTAAATAAGAAAAACCAGGCAAAACCGCCCGGCCCTTTTTTTGTTTAGCGAACATCCGATGCTTTGTACATGGATTTTTTTTATTTGAAATATATGGTTATTTCCGTAGGATTCCAATGTTACTTTGGTTGTAACTAAACTGTAAATAACTCCGGTAAACCCCATGGGGACAAGGTTTGAAGTCTGTAATATTTCCAACCGGAAATATTTGGTGGTAAAAGCCACTTTCGTTTCCATGATAAAATCAGGACAAGTCATACAAAACACACACCAGGAGGTAACATATGAATAAGCGTTTAGTTACAACAACACTCGCAGTTGCGCTAGGAGTAAGTTCTTTAGGTGCCTTTCCATCCGTTATGCAGCCGATGAATGTTTCTGCAGGAACAGTAGATGCAATGAAAGCTCCGTCGCCTTTCCAGCCGATAGAAGCTTCTGCAGCAACAGTTAGTTCTACGAGTAATCAGCAAGCTTCTGCAGCAAAGGCTGATGAAATTATAAAATTTGCTAAGAGTTTAATAGGGAAAGCGACATATGGAGGAGATTACAGCTATACTTATCCATACCAATTTAAATGTGCATCTTTTATAGACTTTGTTTTTCAATCTAAAGGTGTTCATCTAGGCAGCCGTGATGAAGATTATATGATTAAGCAAGGGACGTATGTGCCTAGAAGTCAACTTCAAAAAGGCGATTTAGTTTTCTTTAGAAGGTCAGCTACAGCAACCGTTCCAAACCATGCTGGGATCTATATTGGAGATAATAAAATAATTCATATGGCAAATACAAAATTAAACATCACTATTTCCGATTTAGATAGTACTTCCTACTATAAAAATAATTATATGACTGCACGTAGAGTCCTGCCGTCTTTAATGCCATCTAACCCGCCAACTAAATCAGATAACATTATTGAAGATGCTTATGATCTTATGGATAATGTAAAAATGGGCAGTGTTAATGATGAAAGATCCATGAAATTTACTGGAGCGGGCTACGTTAACTATATTTACAAATTAAATGGTGTTAGCTTAGGAAAAACTTCAGTAAGAGACTTATCAAAATTAGGTACAAAAGTATCGCGCTCAAACTTAAAAAAAGGTGATCTAATTTTCTTTAATAGTACAGTAGGTTCTAGCACACCGTCTAGGGTAGCCATTTATGCAGGTGAACACCGTATAATTGTGCCAAGCTCAGATGGAATTAGCTCGAGAGTTCTGTTATCCGATTATTATAACAGCCACTATATGTATGCTAAGCGCGTGTATTAATAGAAAAAAACTAAAATACGTAGGATAGGATCACTTGTGTACATTTAGAAAAAATACAGGAAGCATTCGTTTGCGAAATGGCTGCGAATGCTTCTTTTTAATTCCTTTAGAAAATGCAAAAAAAATCTGCCTAAATGTCGTTTTGGCTTTCTTTGTGCATTTTCCGAATAGCTTTAATGCGTTTCCCCATTTTCCCTTTTCCAATCTTGGAAAAAAGGCCGACAGCTGGGCTTGTATTTATTTCAAATATAATCAGATTCCCACTTTGACTGATACCAAAATCAACTCCAAATTCTATATCTGGAACTTCTGATGAGACCACTTCAGCTGCTAAAGTGGAGAGGTTCTTTAGACTATTTATTATTTTACTCTTCACTGTTTCATCCATCTTCAAATGTACCGATAACAATTTATCTACCTTCATAGCTTGGGCTCCGCGGTCCATATTAATTATTCCATTTTCCATTGTTTTCCCCGTTGCAATCATTCCGTACATTCCTCCAACAAGCCATTTTCCCTTAAGAGTTTGAACATGAACTCGAATAGATAGAGGATACCCATCCGGAGTCAAGCTCTGAATACCCTCCTGAACAATATATCCTCCAAATCTCTCAATTGGATGTAGTACGGGGTGGAAATCTTCAATCTTGGCGACGTCTTTTTGAATTTTTTCACCATTTAGGGTATAGCCTTTAAAACAGTAGAGCCCATCGCTATTTTTAGAAACTTTATAAATCCCTTTCCCTCGACCACCTCTATTATTTTTTAAATAGATATATTCATAACGTTTTAGTAAATCAGATAGGTTTTCGATCGTATAAAGCTTTGTTTCTGGAAGGTGTTTTGAGATTAAGGGATGATTACCTAACAGTATATATTGATCCCATTTTCTTAATCTTTCCATCAATAAATACACCTCCTTTGGAACATCCTATGTTCAATATATCAACATTGCTTGTACTGATAACTAATGAGCTTTTTTTAGGCATTATTAAAATGATTCAGGCCATACAAACGCTGCTTTTTGTTTAGTAGCTTGATTTAGGATAGATAACCATACAAAAATAAAAAAATCTCATAATATATATCGAGTTGGATTTAATTAAATTGTTGTAGGCGTGGGTCTTTTTAAAACGATCATTTTTATTGATGAGGATAATCTTTCCAACGCGAAAGAAGAAATTATTCTTATTACGCTTAGAGGGAGGGATTAGATGAAGTTTACCATCATAACTGATCACACAACTAGCCATTCAATCTCACTTCATTCGACTGTATTAAAAAAGCTATCAATCTCTAAGCTTCAGGTGATTAATGTAAAAATAGGGATTATAGAAAAACCTGGGGTAACCTTAAGAAAGCATCAGCAAGATAAAGCGGTTATTCATATATCAGCTGACCTTGTAGCAGGTTTTTCGCTTCCAGATTCTATTGACTATGAAGTAATAGTCGGGGAAGAGACACTATTAATCGGCCCTATTATTGGGCTTTTTATAAAAGGGAAAGTAAATGAAATGACTAAGAGAAATATAGATCACTTTAAAAAATATTTAATTGATTACCAGCATATAAACGGTCTCATTTTATTGGTAACTTATGATGGGATTGACGAAAAGAACAAGATTGTTAATGGTTTTGCCTATAATCCAATTGAAAATGAATTTACGAAAGGGACTTTTCCATTTCCTTCAGTTTTATTTTGCAGGAAGACGTTAAAGGAAGCTGACAGGATGATAATACAGAATTTAGTAGGATCTAAATACTTTAACTCCCATGTTATTAATAAATGGGAAATATGGCAATGGCTTTCTATGAGTGATAAATTAAGCCGAAGCCTGCCTGAGACTGGTTTAGCGGTGAATCTCAAGGAAGTAAAGAAGCTAATAGATGAAAGCGGATGTATTTACTTAAAGCCTATTTCAGGAAGTCAGGGAAAGGGAATTTATCAGTTGGAGAAAAATGGGGAAAAATATAAATTAAATTACCGGTTAAATGGAATAAACATGACCACGATTTTAGATAACTGGGATGCAGTGATAAATTATTTGGTGACAGAATTGGATCTAAAAAAATATATTTTTCAAAAAAGGATCCCCTTACTAAAATCTAATAATCGGATTATAGATTTTCGGGTAATTGTTGTTAAAGACCAATACGGATCCTGGGTTGTCCCTGGTATGATAACAAGGTATGGAGTTAAAGAAAGTATAGTCAGCAACATATCAAGCGGAGGTTCAGCGGAGAAAACGTGGAATACTTTAGTTGGAATTTATAACAATGATTTCAATGAGGCATTTAAAAAGTATAAAGAAATTGAGCAATTATCTATTTTATGCTGTAAATTTTTGGAGAAGAAAGAGATACATTTAGCATATATAGGTGTTGATATTGGCATGGATGAAGATAAAAACCTCTGGATTATTGAAATAAATAATCGGTATCCAGATATGAGCATTGCTCTGGATGTCAATGATTTTCAGCTTTATTACCATACGCAAGCAGCCGCCTTACACTATTCAAAGTGGGTAGCAGGTTTCGGGGATCATTTGGAATGATCGAGATGGGCTTTTCATTTTCAAACCGAATTTATCTCGCATTAACGGGCAGTAAGAACATGGTGTCAGAAACCGAGGGTAGAGGTTTCCTCGGTTTCTGACGCTTTTTGCTTATTAATCTATTTTTTCAATCACAAATATTGAAAAGTGGCAATCAATATTTGACGTAACACTTGTAATGGAAATGTAAAGTTTCTCCATAACCCAATAATGTCTAGGCCTCGTAGGGGGCATGTTGGATAATGTTAAGTTTTACCACGTGTGACAATTTCCCTATATGATAAAATTTGTATTCGAGAATAATAACTACATCAGGAGGATAAAAATGAACAAGCGTCTAGTTACAACTACATTAGCATTCACGATTGGATTAAGTACTTTTGCGACAGCCCCGATCATGATGGATCCAGTCACAGTCTCAGCCGCAACAACCACACAGCAGAGCCAAAAAGTGGTTGAGAAAAAGGCAGATGACATAATTAGTCTCGCTAAGAGTTTAATAGGAAAAGCAACATATGCCTCAAAACACAACTATGAAACACTCCAGTTTAGATGTGCTTCGTTCATCGCGTTTATTTTTGAGAATAATGGGATAGATCTAGGTAATCGTGACGAAGCTTATATGGTTCACCAAGGGACATACGTTCCGAAAAATGAATTGCAAAAAGGCGACTTAGTTTTCTTCAAAAATAACCCATCATCAAAAAACCCAAATCATGTAGGGTTGTATATTGGAGATAATAAAATTATACATATGGCAAACGCAGAACTAGATGTTGTTATTTCTGATCTAAATAGCACGTCCTATTATCGAGATAATTATATGACTGCGAGAAGAGTAATCCCTGCTTTACTTCCTTCAGACCCAGCAACAAAAGGAGATAATATTGCTGACCTCTCCTACAATTTAATGAATAAAGTGACAATGGGCAAGGTTAATAACGAAAAAGCAATGCAATTTACGAGTACTGGATTCGTAAAATACGTTTATGGAAAAAATGGCGTTGAAGTAAAAGGAAACTATGTCAAAGATTTGATGAACTTAGGTGAAAAGGTAGCACGGAAAGATTTACGAAAAGGCGATTTGATATTCTTTAGCACTTCTGCAGGGTCGAGCACACCTTCAAGAGTAGCTATTTACACAGGGGAACATCGTATGCTTGTTCTTAGTTCGGAAGGAATTAGTTCGAGAGTCCTTTTATCTGATTATTATGATCAGCGTTATATTACGGCAAAGCGCGTTTTTAAAGATGAAAACAAAGTAGTTCAGTCACCAGTTATACCTAAAACAGATGAAAACAAAGTAGTTCAGTCACCAGTTATACCTAAAACAGATGAAAACAAAATAGTTCAGACACCAGTTATATCTAAAAAAGAAGATAATATTGTAGACTATACATTAAGCATAATGAATAAAGTGAAACACCAATTAAATGTTTACGATGAAAAATCTTTAACCTTCACAAATGCAGGCTTCACCTATTACATTTTTAAACAGCATGGTGTTGACCTGAAAACAAAAGTAGCGAGTCAGCAATCAGTGAACGGTGTACAAGTTCCAAAAGATAAATTGCAAAAGGGTGACCTTATTTTCCTAAAGCAAAGCGGGGGAAGCAAAATTAAGTATGCCGCTATTTATATTGGAAATAATGAATATGTGTATTTATCTAAATCAGGTTCAGTTGTGAAAGAAAGCTTAGAATCTAATTGGTCTAAAAGTAACTTTGTAACAGCTAAGCGTGTACTCTAATCGAATGAAATACTCGGTTGGATTCTAAATTGTACATGACTTTAAGGAAAAAATAAAGAGAAGCATTCGTTTGCGAAATGGCTGCGAATGCTTCTTACTATATTTGAAAGATCCTGACTTCGATTTAAATTAAAAATATATGTCTAAATGCCAAAATTCCCTTCTAGGTGCATTCTCCTGATCTCTTTAATTCGCTTTCGCATTTCCCCATCACCAATTTTGGAAAAATTCCCGACTCCAGGGCTTGTATTTATTTCAAATATAATAGGATCCTTGTAATTGCTAATACCAAAATCAATTCCATACTCTATTTGTGGAAATGCCGCTGCAGCTATTTCGGCAGCTATAACAGAAGCTTCCTTTATACAATTAATCATTTCTTCCCTCTCTGTTTTGTGCATCTTTAGGTGTGTCGATAATAATGAATCTATTGTCATAATTTGAGCCCCGCGGTTTGTATTGATGACTCCATTCTCATTGGTTTCTTCTGTCCCAATCTTTCCATACAACCCTCCAACAAGCCATTTTCTTTTGAGAATTTGAACATGTACCCGAATGGATAACGGGAACCCATCTTGGGTTAAGCTATGGACACCTTCTTGAACAATATATCCCCCGAATCTCTCAATTGGATGCAGTACAGGGAGGAAATCTTCGATCTTTTTAACTTCCATTTGTATTTTTTTACCATTAAGTGTATAGCCATTGAAACAGTAGGGCCCATCTTTCCTTTTATTAACTTTAAAAATTCCTTTCCCTTGCCCGCCTCTATCATTTTTTAAATAGACATATTCAAAACGTTCCAGTAACTCAGATAGGTTTTTAATTGTAAATTGCTTTGTTTCGGGAATGTACTTATTGAGTAAAGGATGTTTACTTAATAGCGAATATTGCCTCCATTTTCCAAGACGTTCCTTCAATACACACACCTCATTTATATGTTATGGTTATACACTTATTGTATGGATATAACAGTAATCCCGATTGGGTAAGTGAATTAGAAAAAAATATCTTTTATTTTAAGTCAGTATGTTTTCTTTGACGCTTGATGATTTTCCTTATATACATATACGTATCTTTATCCTCTAGTCCCGAAAACATGGATAGGTCTGGATTATAGTTTCCTTCAATAATCCAAATATCCCCTTGGGAGCTAATCCCAATGTCAAACCCAATTATATGAATATTAGGATGGTTTTCTTCAAACTGTTTGCTTGCAGAAATACAGATTCTGTCTATTTCATCTTCTAATTGATTCATATTTGTCGTTGATAAGTTTGAGTTTTGGAGTGCTTGATCAAAATTCAATAGCTTCTGTGCAGCATTGGTTATAAAGAAACCTTCTCCAGCAACCTTTACGATTTTTCCGGTTACTTTCCAGGATGAATCCACCTTCTGGGCAATGACTCTAATATCTATTGGACATCCGTTTATTTCTGATAAAGCTAATCTTTCCTGAACAAGATAAGGTTTCTTTGAATGATATTTTGTATGAATAAAATCAAAGGTTTCATCCATGCTTGATTTTGTTTGCTTTGTTCTTCCTGAGTGGATTTCAAAGGTATGAGGATCTGTCTTAGTAATTTTTACAATTCCTAAACCTTGTTGGCCAACACAAGGCTTAATGATAATATCATTATATTTATTAAGGTATTCATTAAAGGTGACTTTTGTAAGTAAGTCCGTTTTCGGTACAAATGGAGAAATTGTATGATTTTTAGAGAGTATTTGGAACTGGTTCCATTTACTTTTTTGAAAATGCAGCATTGTATCTTGAATCCATATCCGTCCTTTCAGATCATATATAATATCAATGACAACGGTATGACAATCAGGAAAGGACTCTCCTAGTTTTTTTGCTGCCTGTAGGGACAAATTTTTCATTTTTTTGATGAAAAACATATAAAAATACTTATCGAAGATAGTACGAAATTTCTCTGTTGTAGATATATATAGCCACTCTGCTGTAGGTGATTTTCGGTGAACAGTTACATAATGGTGGAATGGACTTTGAAATAAACCTGATTGAGGTCTTGATAGCTGAATAATATTATTCTTATATTTTAATTTATTTAGTTTAATAAACTGATAAAGATCTTCTCTATTGATCAATGTATCCTCATTCACTTCTGAGAAAATCTTAAACTTATTGTTTTCAGAGATAACAAAGACTTCCCCTAAGCCAAAAGCAGGTTTAATGACAATCGACTTATACTTTTCTAAAAATGAAAATAATGATGCTTCAGAAAATAAATCAGTTTCTAAAAGATACTTAGAGAGGCTTTCATCTGAATTTAATATTCTATATTGACTCATTCGACCTTTGCTGGGCTTCAATGTTCCCATCTCCCAAAATTGTTAATACATTATTTTATTCAGACAAAGAGTTTTTTCTTATGCGATATCCTAAGCAGAAACATGATTTTAAATTCAATATTACTTTAATACACTTAGACTTTCCTAATAGTCTAGAAAAAACTCCCGGCATAAATGCCGAGAGTTCTAAGGCTGTTACAATTCTTGACAGCCTTGAGCAATAATAGAGCCTTGATCAATAGGAGCGGCGCCAGTTTGATTAAAGAAACCTGTAATTACAAAACTTTGAACATTATCAACCTGTGCTTGTCCAACCATGTCTCTAAACACTGCTTCAAAAGCAAAGGTTCCTGATTGACCACTGACTGTCCCAGTACCAGTTACAGTGATGCTGCAGTTTTGGCCTTCCTGATTACACACAACAGAAGTAATGGAAGTTGCAGTAAACGTGAAGTTGTTTGGTCCAGGTGGTGTGGTTACGTTTTCTTCAAATCTTAAAGATAGAGATGAAGTTGCTAATCTTGTGACACAAACATCTGCCATGTAAAACAAGTTACCGTTTACTGTTCCTGTTTGTCCCACGAATCTAACATTATTATTATTTGAAACAGCTTCATCATTTGGGTTTTGAGGATTTTGAACCAAAACTCCACACGTACAAATTACACCCATTTATTTCCCCCCCTTTCTATTTGGAATATTGTAGTTTATTAATGATTTAAGAGAAGTGGCACAGTGTTTGTCCTAATTTAAAGTCCGATTTACATTTACTGTTCCTTCCGAAATTTTGCTGCCAATTCAATTATGTCATTGGCATACATATTTCCTTTAAATAGAACAATTGAATTTTCATCTACAATCTTTTTTAATAGGCGATAAGTGTCCCTATTACTGTTAAAAGTGTAGACCTGCATTTTCGGGTTGGTTTTCTCTGCTTGATCTGCCATTATACGTGCTAAATTATTCCCAATTGCAATTAGAATATCGACATCATGTATGGCAATCATTTCTCCTGCCTGCTTATTAATAGGTTCACCCCAAGGCCCTAATCCAAGAATGCTTCCAATTACTGCGACTTTTTTCTTGTCTTGCCCAAGCTGTGTTAATACTTTTACTGCTGCTTCTAAAGAAGTGGAAGTTATGCTCTATGTATCATCTATCAGTGTCGATCCATTTATCCCTTCAACCACTTGGAGCTGTCTATCAAATTTTCGAAATGATTTCAAGCGATTAGCAGCTTCTTGAAGATCCATACCCATTTCATGGACAGCGGCGAGAGCAGCCAACGCATTATAAACTTGGTGCTAACCAAGTCCCGGTTACGGCAACAATAGGAATGTCAAACTGGTTTCGGTAATAATTTAGAAACTCCCAGTATGCCTTTTCTGCAGATTCCACTTGGAAAAATGGTTAGATTATCCAAATGGCAATTATTCTCGTACTTTTTATGTGTGACAAGTACTAACGGAAAAAACTCTTTTAGATCATCCCAATTTCTTATTTTATATTTTGCAAATAAGATTGTATTTTTTTCTTTATATGTTTAAGCCGTTAGGCGCCATACTGGACTTCTACATGATCAGAACCCTTGATTAATTTCCCGTCTATAATCGTTCTGATTTCCTTCACAGAGAGGCGATTCATTGTAAATTTCACTCCTTTCCTTACTAATATACTATGTTCAGTCACTTACATTGCTTGTGCAGATAACTAGTGATTTTTTAGTGTTTTGAGCGTTATCACACATATCGGCTATTCAGTTTGATTCTAAGGTAAAGCAGCTTTTATATAATAAATTGCTTGTATAGTATAGATAACCATACAAATTTGTGTAAGTTTCATAAACATATATATCGAGATAGTTTGATTTAAATTTTTATAGGGAGTGGGCCTTTTGAAGACGATACTTTTTATAGGCACGAATAAATCGGGTTCAAGCAGAGATGCCATAGGGGCAGCTAAGAGCCTAGGTTTCTTCACCGTTGTTTTTACTAAAAACGAAAAGCAAATGCAGCAGAGGGAAGAGTACACGGATGTTCATAAAATGATCTTTATTGATACGGATAATCTTTCTGAAATGAAGGAGGAAATAAAGCGATTAAAATCAGAAGGGATGGAATTAAAAACGATTGTCAGTTTTATAGATTCATATGTTCATATTGCCTCCCTTCTTTGTGATGAATTTTGTAAGAACTATTTTTCGTCAACAGCTATTCAAAAGATGAATAGCAAGGAAGAAACAAGATCATTTTTAATGAACAAGTCTTACACGCCTAAATTTATCATCATTAAACCCGGAGAGGAGATCTCTTTCAAATCAATCCTATCAAAGCTTAATTTTCCCGTCATGGTCAAATCGCCAAACTCGACGGGTTCAAAAGATGCACTGCTAGCCGAAAATGAAGAGAAATTAAAAAAGCATACACTCATGTTGCGAGAAAGAGAGCCGAAAGAGTCCATTATTATAGAGGAATATATTGATGGAAACCAGTATTTGGTAGAGGCAGTCGTTTACAAAAGTAAGGTGATGATAGCTGGCATTATTGAGCAAGAAATTACGAAGGGGAAGAGATTTATTATTACGGGCTATGGGGTAATGGCGAAAATACCTGACGAAATTGAAAAGGGAATAGCTAGGGTTCTTCAGTCTATTGTTAATCAATTTGGAATTGTCAATGGAGCCTTGCATCTGGAATTGAGACGTAGTAAGAATGGGTGGAAGCTCATTGAAATCAATCCGAGAATTTCCGGAGGCGCAATGAATAAAATGATACAAGCTGCTTTTGGCTTTAATTTAGTTAAAGAAACACTGTTATTACAATTAGGGGGCAGCCCTTCCTTAGTACCGAAACATAAGAAATTCGTGTTCACCCAATACCTTATTGTTTCAGAAAAGGGAATTTTAGAAAGAGTGTCTGGGAAGGGTAGAGCTAGAAAATCCCCTGGAGTCGTTGATGTATATGTAAAACCGAGAAAAGGAACGCTGCTGATTCCTCCTCTATCGATGGGGCATAGATATGCCTATGTAATTGCTGCGGGGGAAAGCATGGAGGAAGCAAAGAGTTTTGCTAAAAATGCTGTAAACGAAATTAAGTTCCACTTAAAGAAATAATAATTTTCTAGCATTGTGTTATTAACATTAAAATCTATTATAAAAATGACCCTGGATTCTTTATCCAGGGTCATTTTTATTATTTAAATGTTTTTTTTAAGAATTTAATCGTTTCATACATGTTTGCTCGGCTAGCACCTTTAACTAAAATGGTGTCATTCTTTTTAATAATTCTCTTTAGAAACTCATGTAACTGATTTCTATCGTCAAAGTGGTATACATTTTTGGCAGGAAAGCCTTTTATTTTAGCTTGATCGCCCATTGTTTCTGTTTGATCACCATAAGTGATAAAAAGGTCAATTTTTTTATCGTAGACATATTCTCCTATTTTTCGATATTCTGCCTCTCTTAAATTCCCGAGTGCTCTTATTTCTCCAATTACTGCTATTTTGCGGTGTTTTCCGATATTTGCAAGTACATCAATGGCAGCTCTTACTCCTTCAGGATGAGAATGAACAGTATCATCAATTAGAATAATATTGTTTTTCTGATTATAAACCGTTAATCTTCTTGGCGGCTTTCTAAATAATAATCCGGCTTGGATTTCAATTGGAGTTAGACCTAAGTGGTCCGCCACAGCAATAGCATTTAAGGCATTATATACATGATGTTCACCGAAAATAGGGATGAAAAACTTCTCTTTATGTCCATGCAACATCGTTTTGAAAGACATTCCATTTTCTGAATATTTCACATCAAAGGCTTTATAGTCAGCGTCTGACTTAATACCGATTGTAATGATCTTACCTCTAAACTTATCTGTCTCTAAAAGGAGAGAATTACGGTCATCTTTATTCATAACGAGCAAGCCGTCTTGATCCATCCCGTGTATTAATTCAGATTTAGCCTTAGCTATTCCCCTAATATCGTCATTGAAATAGCCTACATGTGCCAGTCCGATGTTTGTCACAATACTAATATTCGGTTTAATAATGCTGCAGTGTTTAGTTATCGTTCCAGGGGAGGCCATTCCATATTCTAGGACAATGGCTTCGTGGGATTTATTGATTTCAGAAGCATGAATTTCAGTATGTTGGGCGGTATTCCAATAGTCCTTTGATTCAAAGGTATTCCATTTTTTCGAAAGGATTGAGGCTAGAAATGCTTTAGTCGTAGTTTTACCGGCGCTGCCCGTTATGGCTATAATTGGGATTTCGCCTTTTGCTGTATTCATTCTTTTAACTTTTTGGATCTTAGCTTTTATTGCCTGTTGGTTTTTTGCCAGATACATAGCATATCTAATGGAATTTATGACAACATCCATCTCTAGATAAAACGTAGGAGGACAGCCTGGCAGCCAGTTAACTTCATAGATCCATATTTTTTTATTCTCGTCTAATCCAATATCGATTCCCATTTCATCAATAACTTCTCCATATAGCTGCATCTGGAGCTCATCAAGATGCTGGGCTAAAGTCAATGAAAAGTGTTCAAGAGTCCCTTTAATATTCATTGCTTCTTCTTTAAATTCTTGTTTTAAAAATGGTTCTAAATAATTGGTGAATCCCCCATTATTAATATTAGGAATAATGGATCCCTTAGGGGCTATTCTTGGGTAAATAGCGGTGATGACCCATTCTCCTTCTCCACTTTTTTGAACATGAAGTCTGAAGTCGTAAACTTGTCCAGACTTGGTAATAGATGTTATATAAGGTTGCATAATATAGGTTCCCGTTGAAAGCTTTTCTTCTATTAGATCCTTTAATTGATTCCTTGAATAAGAACTTGAATGTGAATCTTGCGTTACAAGAAATTCTTCTTTGTTGTTTTTCTTCAATGAAATAAAGTAGATCCCTTTTCCTTTTCTCCCATCATAAGGTTTAAAAACAATCTTTTCAAATGCGTATAAAAATCGGAAAAATTCATCTGAATCATTTGAAATTTTTTCGGAGGGAATTAAATAGTGAGAAAACTCCTTTCCTCTTTTAAGCCTCTCGTAAACACTCCACTTGTTCCCGATGGAATTTGTCGTAAAAGGGATCATTTCCTTTAATTTTTGAATAACCTTTTCCGACTTTGCCAATTTATTAGGGTCACCAGCATTATAAATGACGTCCGGGAAGGGCATGTTTCGTTCAACCCATGAGCCATTCTCATACACTTTCCCTTTTATTGACTTTTTTGAGAAATTTACTGTACTAGGAGAAAAGTAAAAAAAATCTGCGCCTTCAGCTTTAGCGACCGCAGCAAAAGCATAAGTCTTTCTTACCTTTGATGGATCTTTTCGATGGTGCAGCATTCCTATAAGTGTCATAGCATAAACTCCTTTTACTTATCTAACAACCTATTTATATTACATTCAATTAGTTAAGCTTTTGAACCGGACAAACGTTTATTTTTAGATCAAATTTTAATAGTTGACCATTTAGGGCAAAGGAAAAATGAAGGACAAAACAGGGAGTAATTAAGGGGAAATCTTTCTTTTAGGCAATGCAACAAGCCATTAGTAATCTTATTCATATACTGAAGGGGACCTTAAGAATATGGAGTGGATGCAATGAGGAAAAAATCAAAAATGAATAAATGGGACAAACATCAGCTTTTATTGGAATGTAAGAATCTAGTCGAGTTTTTACCTGAGACCCATCTATTTACAATTGAAAAATTTTGGGAGATGATGAGTCGAAATAAGGAAATTATCTTAAAGCCTGCATTGGGAAATGGGGGAAAGAGAATCATAAAAGTATCAAAAGTCGGTGGAGAAAAATATGAGGTTCACCTTCAGAAATCGAAAAATGTAATTGTTGATAAGAACGGACTTGAACGTTTATTACAGGAAAGAATAAAGGAGAGGAAGTTTCTTATTCAATATTGTATCCCCCTTGCAAAAGTGAATGGAAATCTGATCGATTTTCGGTATATTGTGCAGCGAAAACATGGGGATAAAACATGGGTGATTACTGCGAGGTGCGGGAAAGTTGCCAAAAATGGTTATGTTACAACTAATGTCCTAAATGATGGAACTGTAGTAACGGTAGAGGAGGCGCTGTTAAACTCAAATATTAACAATTTGAACTTAAAAAAGACATTGGCTGCTTTAGATGAATTAGCATTAGCAGCCTCACTTTGCTATACTGACAAATTCAAAAATCAAAATATATGGGGTTATGATTTGGCTGTTGATGAATGTGGGGATATTTGGCTGATTGAAGCTAATGCAGCTCCCATGGTAGATGTTTTCCTCGATTCAAAAAATCCATTCAAGTCGGACGCAATAACATGGTATCTTGACTATAATGAAAAAATGAGAAATAAATGATAAGTCCCCACTCACATGCCATCTATACTCTACAAAATGGAAAGTAAAAAAGACCTATAGCCTAAGTTGCTATCAAATGACTCCGGTAATTGACCGGGGTTAATTTGTTATTTCTAAATCAGACCTTGATCTATGGAAAATCATTGATGAAATGCTTGTCACATTTAGCCTTTCTAAAAGAAAAACACTACAGCTAGCTTTTCGTCCAATTGGTTCAGGAATAATAAACAGAAAGACCAGGCGTGTGCCCGGTCCCCTGTTTTTACCATTTTGGCTCAATGACAATTCTTCTTTTCAATAATTCGGTATCTAGAACTTGTATGGCGCAAATGGAAGATAAATCAACCTCTTTACGAGCAGGTGTTTTGATTAATTTCATGACCTTGCCTACTGAGTTTGTATGATTTCCTTTAATATCAAAAGGGCGCAGTATTGAAACAATCGCAACACATTTTTCCTTATCTATAGATTCGATTCGAAAAAAATTGGACTCAATGCACTCGTGTTTCCCGTTTTTCTCATTTATTTCGGTCAATAGATGAGATAATAGTCCATTCTTTTTTAGTAATAGAAAGGGGATCGTATCGACTCCGGCAATTTTGGATAGCAGCGGTCCAAAATATTTAGTTGAGGAATTCATTAAAATATCTTGTAAGGACTTTAATTCAATGAGTGCTTCACATATACAGTGACTATGTCCCTGCTCTATGTCGTTCATTTTTGCTTTCCTCCCCCCGTCTGTCCTTTTGCTATTATATTATTGCAAGTAATTAGGGATTGTGCGGATGGAAAGCGAAAATAGACCTGTCCAAAGAACCCAATTATGCAGATGATAGGTTTTAAGACTGCTGCTTGGAGGCTGCATCCCGTTCGTCGAAAGATTCCACAGCTTAAAGCTCGTTTTTTTTCTTGGCAGGAATTTTCAATAAGGTTCTAAGTAAAACTTCAGTTCCTGTGCGGCGGAAATCGCCGTTGTTTTAGCATTTTCAGCAGAATCTGCCGCTGCAATAACACAAGCATAGCGATTACCCATTGAATAAGGAGCTGTGACGGTTTTACCTAATAAAGGTTTAACGTACACATATTTAACACCATCATGTTCCCAAGCAAGATCTTCGCCTGTAACGTAAAGTAATTCTCCGCTTGTCTCAAACGTTAAATATTTGGCATAGACGTGAACCTCACGTATCTTAGTCAATGTTACTTCCTCTCCAACATTCAGTTTCAATATTTCCTTTATAAGGTTAATACCTGTCCCTTCCTCAATAATCCGATTCATGGCGCCGCCGGACATTCTTGGATTAATCTCTACCAGTTTCCATACTCCTTGAACATTTCTCAATTCTAAATGACAGGATCCGTTTTTTAGTCCGAGTTGTTGGACGATTTCTGTAACTGATTTTATGAGACTCTTATATTCATCATTCTTTAATTGAGCTGGAAATTGATAGCCAACGACGATAAATATATCTTCGTACGTCGTTTCTTGCTCAATGACACCGACGATTTCAATTTTTCTGTTTTGTACTAGCACTTCAACTAAGTATTGGGGCCCTATTAAATATTCTTCAATTAATATAGGGAGATCGGAGGTTTGATCATGTAAAGATTGAAGAGTTTTTTTAAATTCATCAGCAGTTTCAGCTAAAAATACATCTTTTGAACCGTTGGAGACCGGGGATTTAATAATTAACGGAACAGATAATTCATGCTTCTTTGTGAAGTCTTTAATAGAAGTATGAGAGTCGTATACGTCATAAAAAGAGGAGGTGGGGTGGCCTTTTAACTGATTCCTCACTTTAATTTTATTTTCCATAATCGCTAAAGCGTCTGCCGATAACTGAAATAAACCAAGCTCCTTTGCTAACCGTGCTGTATAAGAAACAAAGGGATCGATAAAACTTACACAGGCACAAAGATGTTTCCCTGATGTCTTAAGGGCTTCAAGTTCCTCTAAAACCCGTATTTTATCTAATAAATTTTGGAAATATACGATTTGATCCACAACGGGGAATTTATTATGCTGGAGGTGCCGGCGTTTATCCGTAAATAAAATGACGCAGTATCCCATTTCCTTCGCCGCCCTCAGAGCTTCATTACTCGTTCCAAACTGATTACTTCCGATAAAGACAATTGTTTTCATGATCCAACCTTCCTGCTTCACATGGTCTATTATCTTATGATAAGAAATAACAATAGGTGCCAGACCCAAAACACGGTTGGTATAAACGCGTGTAGAGTCTGGCACGGAAAGATTCAATCGTATTTGGAAATGAAAGTTACTAAATCAATGAGAATTATGAATAAAAATATATAAGCCCTAAAATAATATGCATTATTTTAGGACTTGATATATTTTAAAATAAATTACTTACCAATAAACATTTGAGTCCAATGTTTACCGTTTTGCTCAAATCCTACTCCAATATGGGTAAAATTATTACTTAGAATGTTCTTTCTGTGACCTTCACTATTCATCCATGCTTGAACGACTTCTTGGGGTGTTTGTTGACCCTGTGCAATGTTTTCACCTGCACTTGTATATGTCACACCAAAGTCTCTCATCATATCGAACGGTGACCCATAGTTAGGACTTGTATGTGAGAAGTAATTATTTTGCTGCATGTCTTCAGACTTCTTTTGAGCAACACCACTTAATTGAGTATCTGCTTTTAAATCGGACAGGCCATTTTGTCTGCGTTGTGCATTCGTTAAATCAATAACCTGTTGTGCAGCCTGACTAATGTTTTGTGGTGCTTGTGTTTGAGCTTGTCCTTTCTGTGCGGGTGCTGGTTGTTGACCTGGCCCTTCAGCAGTCTGTCTTTGTTGCTGCGTAGGTGCTTGCTGCTGAGCTGGTGCTTTTGCAAATTCTCTATTTTGCTGTGGTTGTGCTTGTCCATAATTTGGTGGTTGAGCAGCTTGTCTTTGGTTCCAGTTTGGTTCTGGCTGACCAGCTTGATCTTGCTGCTGGATTGGTGCTTGGCCATAATTCAATTGAGGGAGTTCTGCTTGAAAATTTACATCCTCCCCAGGATTTAATGGAGTAAACTGATATTTTGCATCTTGAGTCAATACCGCTCTGGTATGAGGGTAATTATCACTGGACATTGTTGTAGTCATACTAGAGATGTTATTATCGTTTCCATTCCCAGGCTTATTACCATTATTTGTATCAGTATTACATGCAACAAGCCCTAACATCAGGGTAGATGTTAGGAGTATACCCATTTTTTTGTTTATCAATTGAAATGCCTCCTTTTTTTGAAAAACTCCTTCCTCTTATATTTTTGATTTTTCTTTAAAAAATATTGATGGAAAATAATCGGAAAATATAAACTCGGGACTCTTCACACTTTCTTAATAAGACTTGTATTGTTAATATAAAAAAGTATTTTTTGTTAGGAGGTTCGACTGAATTATGTTCTTGGAGATATTTACCTCATACGAAAATCTAAAGGCAATTGTGATATCTATCGGGATTTTTTTGCTATTTCTTCTTTTTAGGAAAATTTTCGTAAAATACGTTTTTGCATTTTTGGTAAGGATAGGGAGAATAGCGCCTGGTGAATTTTTATCCCAAATTCTTATAGCCTTTGAAAAACCTGCTCAGTGGCTATTTATTATTACAGGGCTTTACTTTTCTGTGCAGTATTTTCCTTATTTCAATCATGCAAATCCATTATTTTTAAAAATTATCAGATCATCGATTATATTGATTATTAGCTGGGGGTTGCTTAATCTTTCTTCGTCCTCTTCATTGCTTTTTAAAAAGATAAATGCCTCTAAATATAATATTGAATTTGATGAAATTCTGATTCCATTTTTATCTAAGGCATTGCAATTTTTGATTGTGGCGATCAGTATAAGCGTGATTGCCCAGGAGTTTAATTACGATGTCAATGGCTTTGTTGCGGGGTTAGGCTTAGGTGGATTAGCCTTTGCATTAGCTGCAAAGGATGCGATCGGTAATTTATTCGGCGGGATCATAATTATTACGGAAAAACCTTTTTCAATAGGTGATTGGATTAAGACAAACAGTGTGGAAGGAATTGTAGAGGATATAAGCTTTAGAAGTACAAAGGTACGGACCTTTGCTCAGGCGCTTGTGACTGTTCCGAATGCTACTTTGGCGAATGAGGCAATTATGAACTGGAGCAAAGCAGGGAAGAGGCAGATTACCTTTAATTTAAAGCTGCCACAGGATACTTCACAGGAAAAATTAAAATCTGTTGTCAAGCAAATTGAAAACTACCTAAAAAATAACCCGGATATTCATCAGGACACAATCTACGTTACCTTTGACCAATATAAGGAAATGGAGATCTTTATAAACTTTTTTACAGTTACAGTTGAATGGGGAGAGTATTTAAAGATCAAAGAAGTGTTCAATTACAAAATCATGGACATTCTCGAACAAGAGAAATCATTGGCGGAGAGCCAGGCATAAATGGGAAAAAGTCTGTTTCATTTAGAAGCAGACTTTTTCAATATATCTATTTTTGGTTAGCAGTCAAAAATACTTCCTGTGCCGCTTTTATCCCAGCTCCTGGTTCAAAGGAGTAAGAGAAGTCTTGTAATGCGGCCTCCATTAAGGAAACGGCTTGGAGAACATCACTTGGGAAGCAATAGCCCATATGGCCGAACCTGAAAATTTCTCCTTGCAGGTGTCCAAGCCCGCCAGCAAAATCTAAATGGTACTTTTGCTTTAGGTGCTTAAGAAACTGTGCCAGATCCAGACCTTCAGGGGTGCGGATCGCCGTAATGGTTGGTGATGCATATTCATCGCTCGTTAATAGCTCTATGTTTAGCGCCTTCATGGCTTCACGAACCATATTTTTCATAAGCTCATGTCTGGCAACGGTTTGTGCAAATCCTCCTTCTTCTTCGATAAGGTCACAGACAGCAGCTAATCCATAAATAAGAGTAACCGCAGGAGTGTTAGGTGTCATGCCTTTTGCTGCCCAATCGCGATAGCTCAGCAAATTTAAGTAATATGCTGGGGTTTTATTATTCTCGATAACTTTCCAAGCTCTGTCGCTGACGCTTAAGAGAGCCAGTCCAGGCGGCAGCATCATTGCTTTTTGAGAACCTGTTACGAGTATATCAATGCCCCATTTATCCATTTCCGCGGGTGCTCCGCCAATACAGCTAACCCCATCAACGATAAAAAGTGCATCTGAATGTGTACGAACAGCAGTCGCTAGCTTTTCGATTGGGTTCAAAATACCTGTTGATGTTTCGTTGTATGTAGCAAAAACAGCTTTCACATCTTTCAAGGGCTTTAGGAATTCCGCTAGATCTTCCTCTGTACAAGCCTGGCCCCATTCTTTTTCAAGCTTATGCACATTAAATCCGTATTTTTCACAAATCGAAACGAAGTAGTCCCCGAATGCCCCAACTGTAATAACAACAACGTTTTCTCCAGCCGAGACCGTGTTAACTGCCGCAGCCTCTAAAGCAGCAGTACCGCCAGACGGCAGCAGAAAAATATCTTGTTCCGTACCAAAAACTGTCTTCACACGATTGGTTGTTGTACGATATAACTGAACAAACTCTTCACTACGATGGCTAATGATATCTTCAGCCATGGCTAGTTGAACTTTTTTTGGAATAGGTGTAGGTCCTGGGTGCCTTAAAATGTTTTTATACATAATTTTCCCTCCAGTAAAGATTATTTATTGAGTATTTTAGCCTAAAGGCGCGAGGTTAACCACTATTATGATTACCTCTATTAAAGCTTATATTGTTACCATATTTCTAATTTTCTAATTATAATAGTACCATATTGGTAAAAGTTAGTTAAGGTTAAGAAATTTATTTAATAAAACAGGAGGGGTCTAATGGCTACAATAGATTTGCAGAAAAAAAGTGTAAAGATTGTGTTAGAAAAGAAGAATTTAACAACGGTAACCGCGCGAGTTGGTTTAGTTCTAGACATCACCGGATCAATGAGAACATTGTATAAAAATGGAACAGTGCAGAAGGTGGTTGAACGAATATTAGCGATTGCCTCACAGTTTGATGATGACGGAATGCTGGATGTTTGGGTGTATGATAATGAATTCTCAAGATTAAAGCCGGTAACGGAACGAGATTTTGATGGGTATGTTAATCGAATTATTTTGGAAAATGACTTGATCCATAAATTTGGCCGAAATGACGAACCTCCTGTTATGAAGGATGTAATAAAAAAATATATCGATGAAGAACCGAGCATGGATCCAGCCTTTATTGTCTTTATTAATGATGGCGGCTGTAAGAAAACGATCAAGCCCATTATTGAAAGCTCTGCAAAACATCCGGTATTCTGGCAGTTTGTTGGGATAGGAAATGGGAATTTTGACTTTCTAAAGCAAATTGATTCAATGGAAGGCCGTATTGTGGATAACGCTAATTTCCTGCATATTGAGGAAATTGATAAAATGTCTGATGATCAACTCTATTATTCACTATTAAATGAGTTTCCAAGCTGGCTGAAGGAAGCGAAGGAAAAAGGTATTTTGGTAGATAATCGCACAGAGCCGCAGTTAAATGAGCCAGTGCAAAAAGAGCCAGAAAAGAAGGGGTTTTGGAACAGGTTATTTAATAGGTAGATAGGGGTTCGTTTCATTGAATTTGAGCGGTTGGCTGATAAAGTATCTTATTTGGCTGACAAACAGGTCGAATTGGCTGACAAATACTAAAATGCCAACCCAAACAAGTATCTGATAGCTGAATATATAGTCAGCTTTAATATAAATTTTGCAAGAGTAGGTGATTTCTTGATGATTAAGGGTTTAAATCACTTTTTATTCTCGGTTTCAGATTTAGAAAAGTCTATTGAATTTTATCAGAAAGTTTTTGATGCCAAGCTATTAGTGAAGGGGAGAAACACTGCCTACATTGATTTTAATGGAATGTGGCTGGCGTTAAATGTGGAGAAGGATATTCCTAGAAATGAAATAGCCCATTCCTATACGCATATTGCTTTTACCATTGAAGAAAAAGACTTCGAAGTTATGTATAAAAAATTAACAGAGCTAAACGTGAATATCCTTCCTAGTCGTCCAAGAGACGAAAAGGATAAGAAATCAATTTATTTTACAGATCCAGACGGTCATAAATTTGAGTTACATACAGGGACTTTGCAGGATAGATTGGAATATTACAAGAAAGAAAAAAGGCATATGGAATTTCTCTAAAATGAAATAGGGTGAGAGGAATGGATAAGGAACTTTTTAATGCTGTTGAGCAGTCGATTGAATATATGAAAAATCACTTGGAGGAAGAAATTACTTCAGAAGAGTTAGCTGCTAAATTCGGCTATAGTACTTATCATTTCTTAAGAGGTTTTAAGGAAGTGACAGGGGTAACACCTAGACATTTTTTATCTGCATTACGGATTGAGGCATGCAAGGAGATTTTATCAAGCCCATCGAACTCGATACTAAAATCTTTATTAAGCGTAGGCTATAAAAGTATTGGGTCTTTTAGTTCGCGTTTTAAACAATTTGTAGGACAATCTCCAAACCAATTTAAGACCAAATCGGATTTTTTATATCACTATATTCATCAATACAATGAGAAGAGCGGTTATCCATCCCAACTAACAGTATCCTCAACAATCACTTGTCATATAAACTCACCCCCAACATTTAAAGGATTAATTTTTGTTGGACTGTTTCCACGCCCAATACCTGACCAAAGGCCGATTTTGGGAGGTGTTTTGAATAATGGAGGAACATATATTTTTTCCAAAGTTCCGGAAGGCACCTTTTACATATTGGCTGCTGCCATTCATTGGAGCAAAAACCCGAAAGATTATTTCGTACTGAATAAATCACTGCGAGGGAAATTTGATCATGCAATTAAAGTTAAAAAAGAAACGATAGCGGAAGTAACTATTAATTTAAGAGAACCAATGCCTTATGACCCGCCTATTTTAATTAATTTGCCAATGCTTTTATTTGAAAATGAGCAATCTAGAAGAAATTAAATGATTAATTTTTCGGTAAAATGGTGTTTAAAGAAGGAGGAGATGTCATGTTAAATAAAGTTTGTGTGCTTACTGTTCGTGTCAAAAATCTTCAAGAGTCCGTTGATTTTTATACTAATGTATTAGGTTTCGAAGTTTCAAAATATTATGGAGATAAGATTGTTAGTCTTAAACATGATGAAATACCAGTTGTGTTAGAGGAAGACGAGGAGGCTTATCAGGAGCCAAAGCAAAATGTACTATTAGGTGTACTGTCAAAGGATCTTGACAAGGATATCGCTGATTTTAAATCTAAAGGTATGAAAATTTTGTTTGATGAACCAAGACCTTGCCCCCCTGGCCGTTACACGATCATTGAAGACCCTGTGGGGAACCAAATTGAAATTGTAGAATTTTCCGAGTGAGATAATGATTAATCATCAAACATACATAAAGGCTTCCTTAGATAAGGTTTATGAAACTTTAACTACGGCAGAGGGCTGGAATGCATGGTTTACAGATCATACAGTTTTACACTTGGATGAGAATGGGGAAGGGATAATAACCTTAAGATGGTCCAACTACGGTGTAAATAAAGAGGATATTGAAGACGGCGGGGATATTTTGGCTGCCGTTCCGAATAGATTGTTTTCTTTTCAATAGTCCCCTGGCAAAAATCCAACTACTGTAAAGTTTGAAATGCAGCCTTATCAAGAAGGAACACTTTTACTTTTAGAAGAGGCTGGCTATTCCACATCTTCCACCGATCTTTCAGCTTGTATAGGCTGTGCAGTTGGATGGGGAGAAGCACTGGCTTTGTTAAAGATGTACCTTGAGTATGGTATTGTGTGCAAAGAGGATTATCGCTTTTAGGTTGAGGGGGCTAGTAGATTGGTTTATGAAATAACGATTCAAATCAGAGTGAATGATTTCGAAAAAGGCCAAACATGGTACCAAACATTATTAAATAGGCAACCTGATTTTAGTCCTCATCAAGGCTTTGCCGAATGGGAGGTCATTCCCGGCTGTTGGCTGCAAGTGGCAGAAGGATTTCCTGCAGAGGGGAGCGGCCCGATCCGATTAGGTGTTTCAAATCTGGAAAAAGAAAGAGATAGATTAGTGAAGGAATTAAAAATAGAGGAATTTGAGATATTCGAAAGGGAAGGTGTTCCTGCTAAATGGGGGACCTTTAAAGACTCATGGGGAAACCAATTGGGCTTATTTGAGTATTTGGATGAGAATGAGAAGCAAGAAAAGATAAAATCGATCTTAGGTGATGTTTAGAAAATGAGCAAAAAACGAAGGGAAAGCTAAAAGTCAGGACTCCAATCAATAGAAGTCCTGATTTTTCCTGTTCTAAATTTTGTTCAATTTTGAAAAAAGTTCAGATTAATTTACGCAATAATAAAATCCCCATCCCTTTCTCCATAAAAATACAACCGATGCAGTGGTCTTGTCATGGCCACATAAAGAAGCTTAATATCTAGTTCAGAGTCGCGACAGAATGATTCTTCAAGTGAAATTATGATAACAACGTCAAACTCCAACCCCTTTGCCAAAAAAGAAGGAACAATCACAATTTCATCTTTCGGGATCTTTGTTTGTTCTGCGAGCAGTGTGACAGGTTCATCTGAATGCTCCTCGAAAAGCGAATAAAGAAGCTGACAATCTTTCATGGTTTTGCCGATGACCGCGAAAGTTTTATAGTTTTCCTCTTTCAGACTAGTTACTTGCTCTTCAATTTGCTGAACAAGTTCTTTTCCGTTTTTTCTTTTTATAATCCTAGGCTGTTCTCCATGCCGGACAACGGGTTCAACTTTCGGAAAAGAGTAGGGAAGAAGCTTTAACAGCTCGTTTGCTTTCTCCATAATCTCAACGGTTGTTCGGTAGCTTTTTTGCAATTCTGTGTAGGTAGCTCGCGGAAAAATGTCCTCTAAAACTCCATTCCACGATGTTAAGCCTCTATAGGAATGAATTCCTTGTGCAAGATCACCCACTAGCGTAAACATATCAGTATCAAGTGCTTTCTTAAGGGATAGCAGCTCCATGAAGCTGTAATCCTGTGCTTCGTCAATGACAATATTTTTGGCTTTAAACTCTTTTGGAATGCCAAAAAGGTTTACCTGCAAATAAAGCAACAGAGCAAGATCTTCTCTTTCATATTTCTTTTTTGCAAAAAGGGTCTGGCTATATTCACATAACAATTCTGCTTCCTGTTCGGAGAGACCGCCCTCGGCCCATTGGCAAAGCTTAATAGGATCACTAAAAAGCTCGTGATAATACTGCAGGAGCGTTTTTTTCGGGAACTGTTTCATATATGCAGGGACAGCATTACGAATGGCCTTTTTAATTTCCTCAAGCCTTAGCGCTTTTTTGTCTAGTGCATAAGAAACATACTGTCTCCTTCTCTCCGGATCCTTTCCACGATAAAGAGCACTTTCTATTCGTTCATCATAAAAGGTTTCGATTTTGCTAATTAAATTTTTCTTCTTTTTCGCCACGTCATTTTGCAAGACGGCCTTTAGTTTATCCAGCCTTTTAAAAAGTGGAAGATAGTTATAGTCGGTCTTAAAGAGATGAATAAACTTCTTGTAGCTGAATAGGCGAAATTTATCGACCATGAAATCTTCTGTAGGAAAAAATGTTTTATAAATGCTTGTTAGGTAATTGGATAGAATTACATGAAAAACTGGAGATCCCTTTGCTGATGAAATCCATGCTGAAATTTGGCAATCTTTGCTTTCGGGCTCTTCCAGCAGCCGAACCAATTTATTATTATTGACCATATTAAGCTTTTGACCAAGGCATACTTGCACATATTCCTGATAAGTAGTTTGCCGAACTCTCTCAACACCCAGCTCGGGCAGCGCTTCAGATATGTAATCTATAAACAAGCGGCTTGGCGCTAAGATCATCAGCTGCTCAGGTGCAAAGTTTTCCTTGTACTGATAAATAAAATAACTGATCCGGTGGAGGGCAATCGTTGTTTTTCCGCTGCCGGCAGCCCCTTGAACAATAATGGGCTTGTTTAAGTCGGCCCGGATAATTCGATTTTGCTCTTCCTGTATCGTTGAGATAATTTCTGTAAGGCGGTTGCTTGAGCTTTTGGAAAGCGATTCTTGAAGCAATTCATCAGTTGTCGTTAAATCAATATCACGAATTTCTTCGAGCTTTCCTTCCTCAATCATAAATTGCCGCTTTAAAGATAAATAGCCGTTAAAGCTTTCCTCGTAAGAATCGTAATGCACCTCGCCAAGTCTGCCTTCATAATAAAGATTGGCAATCGGTGATCTCCAATCCACAATGATTTGCTCCTGATTTTCCCTTGAATATAAGGAAGTCTTTCCGATGTAGAGAATTTCCTCGTCTTTAAGATCCTGTCTTTGAAAATCAATTCTGGAAAAATAAGGTTTGTTTCGAGCGTTTTTTAAGCTTTTTAATTCATCACGAGACATTTCGAAAAATCTGGCATTCGTTAATAGCGAAGAATAGCTTAAGCTCGATTCCAGCCAATCTACATCTTGGAAAGCCTCCTTCATGTTTTCTTGAAACTGGTCTTTACTTGATTCAGCGGTCTTGATGACGACATCCATATACTTTTTCGTAAAATCTAATCGTTGAATTTCTGCTAGAAAATCGGGGTGTTGTTGAGATGACATTCAATCTTCCTCCCATTTCATTTTCAGCCGCAATGGGGAAGTACGTTGGAGCATGAGTGATAAGAAATTTATATTATCAGAAAAATCCATAGGAAGCAATATTTTTCCAATGATTGCGATGATCGTAATTGGAAAGATCACAGTAACAAATAACGGAATTACGTAAAAAGAAAAGGTTGTTCATTTACCGAAGAAAGAAAAAGAAGAATCCCGCGGTAAAAGAAAGAGCTGTTCATTTACCGAAAAAG
>NZ_JBALOW010000011.1:112051-126263 GCF_036965085.1 Bacillus sp. JJ1532 | reverse complement strand
ACTATGAAGCGGTCATGACGAGCGTTTTGTATGAGTTCCTTTGGAAATACGCATAAGGAGACCGTCATAATTAGTGTTTTAAGTGAGTTCGCTATTAAAGATGCTTACTGATAACCAATCTCTGAATTTCGCTCGTACCCTCGTAGATTTCGGTGATTTTCGCATCACGGAAGTATCGTTCAACTGGATAATCCTCTGTATAGCCATAGCCCCCAAATACTTGGATGGCCTCTGTTGTTACTTCGACAGCTGTTTTGGAAGCAAACAGCTTTGCAATGGAGGCTTCCATTCCACATTTGATTCCTCTTTGGCGAAGATCAGCTGCACGATAGATTAAGAGCTTGGATGCTTCAACAGCCGTAGCCATATCTGCCAGCTTGAATCCGATCCCCTGCTGAGCAGCAATCGGCTTTCCGAATTGGACACGCTCTTTCGCGTATTCCGCCGCCGCTTCAAGAGCCGCTTCTGCAATTCCAAGCGCCTGGGCGGCAATACCGATTCGGCCTACCTCCAGATTAGCCAAGGCAATCTTAAAGCCATGTCCTTCCTCCCCAAGTAGATTCTCAGCCGGAACTCTCATATCCTCAAAGCTTAGCTGAAGCGTTCTGGAGCCATGCAAGCCCATCTTTTTCTCGTCTTTTCCGATCACAAGACCCGGCGTATCTTTTTCAACGATAAAAGCGGAAATCCCTCTGCTTCCGAGCTCAGGATTAGTTAAGGCGAATACGATATAAACATCCGCTTCCCCGCCGTTTGTGATAAAAACCTTGGATCCGTTGATCACATAATGGTCACCTTTTTTAACAGCCTTTGACTTCAGGCTTCCCGCGTCAGATCCGGCACTCGGCTCTGTTAAGCAGAAGGCGCCAAGATATTCGCCTGAGGCAAGCTTCGGAATATACTTTTTCTTTTGTTCCTCTGTACCGAAATAAAGGATTGGATTGGTCCCTACAGAGGTATGGACGGAAAGGATAACGCCAATCGTTGCACTCACCTTTGATAGCTCATTGATGGCAATGATGTAGGAGGTAAAATCCATTTCCGCACCGCCATACTGTTCCGGAATGGGAATTCCCATTAGGCCGAGCTCCCCCATTTTTCTTAGAATTTCACGTGGAAACTCGCCTTGCTCCATTTTTTCAATAAAAGGTGCTATTTCGGATTGGGCAAAGTCTCGCACCATTTTTCTCATCATTTCCTGCTCTTCTGTAAATCTCAGGTTCATTTGCAGCCCTCCGTTATTCCTATCGGGTGATTTTTATTTAAGGAAATGCCTATTCGTACGTATAAAAGCCTCTGCCTGTTTTACGTCCCAGCCAGCCGGCCTTCACATATTTTCTTAACAGCGGGCATGGGCGGTACTTATCGTCACCAAAGCCCTCATGAAGCGTTTCCATAATATATAGACAAGTATCAAGTCCAATAAAATCCGCCAAAGTAAGCGGCCCCATCGGATGATTCATACCAAGCTTCATCACTTCATCGATGGCTTCCTTAGAAGCAACCCCTTCATATAGGGTAAAAATGGCTTCGTTTATCATCGGCATCAGCACTCGATTTGACACAAATCCCGGAAAGTCATTGACTTCAACTGGTACCTTTTTGAGCGTTTTCGTAATGTCTTCAATTGTTTGGTAGACGTCATCTGCTGTTGCAAGACCGCGGATGATTTCTACAAGTTTCATAACAGGAACTGGATTCATAAAGTGCATGCCAATCACCTTTTCCGGCCGCTTTGTGGCAGCTGCAATTTCTGTGATTGGCAAGGATGATGTATTACTTGCGAGGATGGCGTGTGCAGGCGCAATGTCATCCAGCTGGCTGAATATTTTCGTTTTGACCTCCATATTTTCCACAGCAGCCTCAATAATGAGGTCAACAGCTTTGGCATCCTGCAGATCCGTAGAGGGCGTGAGATTGTTTAGAATCTCTTCCATTTGCTCGGCAGTCATCCGTTCTTTTTCAACCTGACGAGAAAGGTTCTTTCTGATCACGCCTAGACCGCGATCAACAAATTCCTGATTTAAGTCATTTAAAAGCACGCTGTAGCCGGCTTGTGCACAAACCTGGGCAATCCCAGAGCCCATTTGACCCGCTCCGATTACCATGATTTTTTGTACGTTCATTTTTGCTCCTCCGTTCGGTTGAATGTATATATTGGCTGATAATTATTGGGGTGTTAAATTTGGTTTGGCTGACAAATTCTTTGATTAGCTGATAAACCGGTGTATTTGGCTGATAAATAGGATAAATTGGCTGATAAACAAGCAAATTCGGCTGACAAATTCAACATGGGCCGACAAATAACGAATTTAGCCCTTCATTTAGTTTTTCGGAACCTCAATCATGATGGCATCGCCTTGGCCGCCGCCGCTGCAAATCGCTGCGATGCCGATTCCGCCGCCTCGACGTTTTAATTCATGCATTAATGTCAGGATAATTCTCGCTCCACTCGCGCCGATGGGATGCCCTAACGCGACCGCACCACCATTTACATTGACCTTATTTTCATCAAGATTGGCAATTTTTCCGCTTGTAAGCGCGACAGCTGCAAATGCCTCATTAATTTCAAAAAGATCAATTTCCTCAACGGATTTCCCTGTCCTTTTCAAAAGCTCGTTGATCACAAGCCCTGGTGTTTTCGGGAAATCCTTTGCCTCCACCGCAATGGCAGTGTGACCGAGAATAACCGCTGCAGGCTTTCTTCCTTCACGGGCAGCTCTTTCCTCGCTCATTAGGATTAATGCAGCCGCTCCATCATTCACACCAGGCGCATTCCCGGCCGTAATCGTGCCCTCTGGACCGAATGCCGGGCGAAGCTTCGCCAATTTATCAATGGAAGTATCTTTTCGAGGAGACTCATCCTCGGAAATCATAATGGGTTCTCCTTTTCTTTGCGGCACCGAGACGGGAACAATTTCCTCCGCTAGCCTTCCGTCTTCTATTGCAGCAGTGGCCAGTGCATGACTTCTAAGTGCCCAGCGGTCCTGCTCTTCCCGGCTAATGTCCATTTCTTCAGCCGTTTCATTTCCGTACGTCCCCATATGAGCCCCTGTGAAACTGCAGCTTAATCCATCATGTGTCATTAAATCCTTAACTTGTGCATCCCCCATGCGAAATCCCCAACGAGCGGTTGGCAGGAAATAAGGAGCTTGGCTCATTGATTCCATTCCACCAGCCACGATAACCTCTTCATCACCGAGGCGGATGATTTGATCCCCTAATGTGACACTGCGCATGCCCGAAGCACAAACCTTATTAACGGTTTCTGTTTTCACATTCCACGGAATCCCTGCTTTTCTTGCAGC
The DNA here is from genome assembly GCF_036965085.1 of Bacillus sp. JJ1532. Classification (NCBI taxonomy): domain Bacteria; kingdom Bacillati; phylum Bacillota; class Bacilli; order Caryophanales; family Bacillaceae; genus Bacillus; species Bacillus sp. JJ1532. The sequence continues at coordinate 122,955 of NZ_JBALOW010000011.1, read as the reverse complement.
CTGACGGGAAGGAATTTGGCCTTGCCCACCTTGCAGTACCGTTCCGAGAATGACTTCACCGACTTCCTCCGGTTTGACACCAGCACGAGCTAAAGCTTCTTTTACAGCAAAACCGCCAAGGTCTGAAGCAGAAAAGCTACTTAATCCCCCAGCAAATTTACCAAATGGCGTTCTTGCTCCACCTAAAATTACGGTTCTTCCCATCAGAATCTCTCCTTTGTTTTACTTGTTTTTTCAAACTTTCCTGCCCAATTGATTCATAGCGATCAAGCTATTTGACTGAACGCTCGCTCAATATACATTCAAAAAAATAACTCCTAAAATTGTAAGCGCTTTATCTATAATTCTATTTTACTTTAAAAATAGTTTAAATTGAAATACTTTACGAAAAATTCTTATAGTTCAACTTCAATTGGCAGAAATAGCTGCCAATTGAAGTTGAACTAATCATATTATTAAGAAACTAAAGTTTGCTTCTCCCCGATGACGGATTTTTCGAGAATTTCTGCTACATCGTACGTATGAATGGTTTCTTCCACTTCCTTCGCCTTCGTTCCGTCCGATAGCATCGTTAGGCAGTATGGACAGCCTGAACTGATGATCGAAGGATTGACGGCTAATGCTTGTTCTGTACGAGATACGTTAATGCGGTGGCCGGTTTCTTCCTCCATCCACATTAAGCCGCCTCCCGCTCCACAGCACATGCCGGTTTCGCGGTTTCTCTCCATTTCCACCAGCTTCACACCTGGAATGGATTTCAAAATTTCACGCGGCGGATCATAAACCTCGTTATAGCGTCCTAAGTAACAAGAATCATGGAAGGTAATTGTTTCATTTACCGAATATTGCGGTTTCAGCTTTCCTTCCTCAACAAGCTTCGCAAGGATTTCCGTATGATGGTAAACCTCTGCCTGCAGCCCGAAATCAGGGTATTCATTTTTGAAAATATTATATGCATGCGGGTCGATTGTGACGATTTTCTTCACTTCAGCCTTTTCAAATTCTTCAATATTTTTTGTCGCTAGCTCCTGGAATAAGAACTCATTTCCAAGACGTCTCGGTGTATCCCCAGAGTTCTTCTCCTTGTTTCCAAGAATGGCAAACTTCACATCCGCTTCATTCATTAATTTCGCAAAAGAAAGAGCAATCTTTTGGCTGCGGTTGTCAAATGAACCCATTGATCCTACCCAGAATAGGTACTCGAACTCTTCCCCAGCTTTATTCATTTCTTTCACAGTAGGTACATGTACATCCTCGCGTGCTTCACGCCAGTTTTCCTTCTCTTTGCGGTTTAATCCCCAAGGATTTCCTTGACGCTCGATGTTTGTCATAGCACGCTGTGCGTCTGCATCTAACTTTCCTTCTGTTAAAACAAGATAACGGCGCAGGTCGATAATTTTATCGACATGCTCATTCATAACCGGGCACTGATCCTCACAATTTCGGCAAGTCGTACAAGCCCAGATTTCTTCTTCTGTAATGACGTCCCCAATTAAGCTTGGGCTGTATGCTAATCCAGCAGCTGCTTCCTCTGCCGCTTTTCCCGCACCAGCTAAGGCAATCTGATTGCCCATTGTATTCGAGAAAGCAAAGGTTGGCACCCATGGCTGTTTGGATGTAACAGCTGCCCCATGGTTCGTTAAATGATCACGAAGCTTTAGAATTAAATCCATCGGCGACAGCATTTTGCCTGTGCCCGTTGCTGGACACATATTCGTACAGCGCCCACATTCAACACAAGCATAAAAATCAATCATTTGCAGCTGGGTGAAATCTTCAATTTTTCCGACTCCAAAGCTTTCCTGTGTTTCATCTTCGAAATCAATTTTTGATAATTTACCCGGCTTCTCAAGACGGTTGAAATAGACGTTGGCAGGTCCAGCGATTAAGTGCGCATGCTTGGATTGCGGCACATAAACAAGGAACGCTAATAAGAAAATTAAATGAATCCACCAAGCGATATAAAATACAACAATCGAAGCGGTTTCTCCCATCCATGAGAAGGCTCCCGCAATGACAGATGCAACCGGCTCTGTCCATGCCGCTTCATGTCCGTGCCAGATCATGCTCATTCCATTTCCAAGTAAAACAGAAAGCATTAATCCACCGATAAAAATAAGCACAAGCCCTGATTTAAAGCCTCTTTTTAAGCGGACAAGCTTTTCCACATATCTGCGATAGAAGGCCCAAATCACAGCAATCAGAATCATTAAGGTAACAAGCTCCTGGAAAAACGTAAATCCTGAATAGAGAGGTCCAAGAGGCAAATGCGCACCTGGTTTGATTCCTTTAATGATGAAATCAATGGCGCCAAATTGGACTAGAATAAACCCGTAGAAAAACATGACGTGTATGATTCCACTTTTCTTATCCTTCAACAGCTTCTTTTGGCCAAAGACATTAACCCAAATTTTACCTAGACGTTCCTTAACGTTGTTATCAAACTCTACCTTCTTTCCGAGTTTGATATATTCAATTCTCGTTTTAACAACATACACAAACAAACTGACTGCGTAAGCGGTTACAAGGAGAAATCCAATTAGATTCACCCACAACAATCCTGTCATTATCGTTAGCTCTCCCCTCTTAAAATGGATTGTCCAGCATATAATTCGAAAATTTTAAACACGATACAATTTTCAGAAATTACCCCTTGTCTCTATTATATTATGAGTGAGCATTCAGTCAACACATTTTATTTTAAAAATTATTTCTGATTGTCCGCTTGCTTTGAAAAAAATCATATAAATAATTGGACTGGAGATAATAATTGGATACAAATCACGAGGAGGAGAAAGTAATGAAAGTAACCTCCATTCTATTTATCATCGTTCTTTTGTTTGCTCTTTGGCTGACACTTGATTTTTATTTTGGACGAAGAAATCAATTAAGCAAACAGACAAAGAAGGAGTATCCCTTTTGGAATAGCAGCCTGGATATTTTTACAGAAGGACCGGCTTTATTCGAGGATCTGTTTTCGGAAATAAAAAAAGCAAAGCTTCACATTCATATATTATTTTATATTGTTAAGGACGATCAAATTAGTACAGAATTCTTAAATATCCTGAAGCAAAAAGCTCGGGAAGGAGTTGAGGTCCGCCTCCTTCTGGACTGGCTTGGGAGCCATCTGATTGATAAAAAAACGATCCAGTCTATAGAAAGTGAGGGTATTCAGTTTTCTTTTTCCCAGCGTCCCAAGTTTCCTTTCCTGTTCTATACGCTACAGGCTCGCAATCATAGAAAAATTACAGTCATTGACGGGAAAATTGGTTATATCGGCGGTTTCAATATTGGCAAGGAGTACATCGATTTAAATCCTAAACTGAGTCCATGGCGAGACTATCATTTGAAGATTGAGGGTGAAGGTGTAAACGGGCTGCAAAAGGAGTTTTTGACTGATTGGCGTCATGATAGCAAAGAGGATTTGCTGGATCATCCAAACTATTTTCCTACACTCCCTCAGGGTCCGTGTAGACATCAATTAATTCCCTCTAAAGGTGCGTTTCTGGAGGATACTTATACAACGCTAATTCGGAAGGCAGAAACGAATATTACCATTGGAACACCTTATTTTATTCCCAGCCAAAAACTGCTTCATGAATTGTCTAATGCCCTCTCAAGAGGTGTCAGCCTTACCGTTCTTGTCCCAAAGACATCGGACCATCCTCTTGTAAAGGAAGCTTCGTATTATTTTTTTAGAAAATTAATTAGGCAGGGTGCGGTTGTTTACGAATTTAAAAATGGCTTTTACCATGCTAAAACTCTTATTATCGATGATAAAATTTGTGATATTGGCACGACAAATTTTGATTTTCGGAGCTTTTTTTTAAACTACGAAATTAATTGTTATATTTATGATTATGACTTTATTCTGAAGGTGCGGCAGGTAATTCAATCAGACATTCGCCAATCCGAACGAATGACGCTCGCAAAACTAAACCAGTTTAACCCCATTCGGTCATTTAAGGAATGGGCGGCGCATTTGATTATATTGTTTTTGTAATATCCTTTAGTTCCTGTTTTTCTTGAATTCGTGAAAGTTTTGGAAAAAAACAAAAAAGCTGGCACGTAATTAGGAGGGAGGGCCCGCTCGATGGGGCTCTGCCTCTCTTTTACATGCCAGCAATCTTTTTACATTTTCTCCGGAGCCGAAACTCCGATTAGAGCAAGGGCATTTTTCAATGTTGTTTTAACTGCTTTGATTAAAGCTAGTCTTGCTTGTGTCCGTTCTGGGTGCTCGGTATCTAATACTTTTTCAGCATTGTAGAAGCTGTGGAACGCAGATGCCAATTCGAAAATATAATTGGTGATTCGATGCGGCAATCGTTTTTGTGCGGCTTCCCCTACTGCTTGCGGGAATTCGCCCAGCTTCTTCAAAACGTCTATTTCCTTTTCAGCCGAAATTAAGGAGAAGTCGGCAGAGCGGCTCACAGATAATCCCTGCTCTTCGCCTTGTCGTAAAATACTGCAAATCCGTGCATGCGCGTATTGCGCATAATAAACAGGATTTTCATTAGACTCAGAAACGGCTAAATCCAGGTCAAAGTCCATATGCGTGTCCGCACTTCTCATCGCAAAGAAATAGCGAGTTGCATCCAATCCTACCTCTTCCACTAGATCACGCATCGTTACCGCTTTTCCTGTCCGTTTGCTCATTTTCATTTTTTCGCCGTTTTTATATAAATGAACGAGCTGAATAACTTCTACTTCAAGTGTATCACGGTCGTAGCCTAATGCTTGAATAGCTGCTTTCATACGAGGAATGTAGCCGTGATGGTCAGCACCCCAAATATTAATCAGCTTTTCAAAGCCGCGCTCCAGCTTATCCTTGTGGTACGCAATATCTGGTGTTAAGTACGTATAGGAACCGTCATTTTTGATCAAAACGCGGTCTTTATCATCGCCAAAAGTTGTAGAGCGGAACCATGTTGCTCCCTCTTCCTCATAAATATGGCCATTGTCCTTCAATGCTTGTAAAGCCGTATCAATTTTTCCATTATGATATAGAGATGTTTCAGAATACCAAACATCAAACGGCACACGGAATTCCTCTAGGTCAGTCTTCAGCTTCGCCATTTCAACCTTTAATCCATATTCACGGAAGAAGTCAAAGCGCTCTTTTTCATCCACATGAACATATTTGTCGCCGAATTCCTCAGCAAGCTTTTTCCCAATCCCAATAATATCCTCGCCGTGGTAGCCGTCTGCAGGCATTTCTTTTTCCAATCCTAGTGCTTGGAAGTAACGTGCTTCCACTGAATACGCAAGATTATTAATCTGGTTGCCTGCGTCATTAATATAGTATTCGCGGGAAACATCATAGCCAGCCTTAGCTAAAATATTGGATAGAGAATCCCCTACAGCCGCACCACGAGCATGGCCAAGGTGAAGGTCCCCAGTCGGATTGGCGGATACAAACTCAACCTGAACTTTTTCATTCGCTCCAACATTTGTTTCTCCGTACTGATCGCCTGCTTCAAGAACAGCGGGAATTAAATTCGTTAAATAGCTATTGTCCATGTAAAAATTAATAAACCCTGGGCCCGCAATCTCCATTTTTTCAATGGAAGCTTTCGATTTATCAAAATTCGCAATTAGCGCCTCGGCAATCATTTTCGGCGCCTTTTTCGCTACTCGTGCAAGCTGCATCGCCATATTCGTGGAATAATCCCCATGCGCCTTTTCCTTCGGCGTTTCCAAAATAACGTTTGGCATTTGTTCTTCAGTTGCTAGATTCGCTTTGATCACAGCCGCTTTAATTTCTTCTTTCAGTTTGTTTTGCATTTGCTCTACACTGTTCAACTTTCTTCCTCCTCTTCGAATGTAATCGATAAATGGTATGTACCTGAACTTGCGCCTTGCATTTTCAATTCATATAAAAGGTCGATAGAGCCGTTCCCGGTTTGTTCGTTAAACTGGTGATCCAGCCTTTTTGTCATCGTTTCAATCTCAAACACGCCATAAGGTGTATGATAGCTTCCCTTAAGCTTTTTATTCATGATAAAAGGGAGCCTCATTCTCACAGCGCCGCTTCGCATAATAAGACCTTCTTTATCGGATACCTTGATGATTGTTTTGGCCATTCCTTCTTCCATCGCTTCCTCATATTGAAGAAACCGGGCATTTTCCTTTATATAGTATCGACCAAATGCGATGAGTTCAAAAGTATCTTTGCTGTGCCCATCTCGAATGTCTGTCTTTACTTTAATTTTAACAGGCATTTGCTCCGCTGGTCTAGTAGACAACGGCCACACATCCTTTTCGTAACATTATAGTAGACTTTAGCGAAAGGTTCTACTCTTCCCTGTATTAGGTTTACTATAGCCTATTTTAAAAATGGAAAAAACGGAGACCCATGTCTCCGTCATCGCTTTTTTAAAAGATAAGCTCTAGCGCTCTCAGCTTTTCTTATTTCACCCAGCCCAAAATCATTTCGCGAATGAGCTTGCTCGCCGTGTTAGCTGTTTGCTCAGATGGGTCGTATATAGGTGCAACCTCTACAAGATCACAGCCAACTACGTTTACATTGGAGCGGGCAATTTCATGAATGGAAGCTAGAAGTTCCTTCGATGTAATGCCGCCTGCGTCCACAGTACCAGTTCCTGGAGCATGAGCAGGGTCAAGCACATCAATATCGATCGTTACATATACGGGACGCCCCGCAAGCTTTGGCAGAATTTCTTTTAACGGCTCTAACACATCAAATTTCGAAATGTGCATGCCGACTTCTTTTGCCCATTTGAATTCTTCCTTCATTCCAGAACGGATACCAAAGGAAAAAATATTTTGAGGCCCGATTAGATCACAGGCTTTGCGGATAGGTGTCGAGTGGGATAATGGCTCCCCTTCGTAATTCTCACGTAAATCCGTATGTGCATCCATGTGAATAATCGCCATATCCGGATATTTTTTATACATTGCCTTAAAAACCGGCCATGAAACTAAATGCTCTCCGCCCATGCCAATCGGAAATTTACCTTCTGCTAAAAGCTGGTCAATAAATTCCTCGATTAAATCCAAGCTTTTCTGCGGATTTCCGAATGGCAGCGGAATATCGCCGGCATCATAATACTTTACTTCTTCTAATTCACGGTCTAAATAAGGGCTATATTCCTCAAGCCCAATAGACACCTCACGAATACGCGCAGGACCAAAACGGGAGCCCGGACGGTAGCTGACGGTCCAGTCCATCGGCATTCCGTAAATGACCGCTTTACTTTCCTCGTAATTCGGATGGCTTTTTATAAAAACATTGCCAGAGTATGCTTCATCAAAACGCACCACTGTCATCCCTCGTTCGTATTAAATTTGGGGTCTCTAGCCCCTTGATAGTGCTGTAATCAGCGATATTTTTGAATAAAGGCTAAATCACATGTGTTTTTTTATCTGAAAAACAGTTTATCAGCCAAATTTTGCGATTTATTAGCCAATTTGCCGGTTTGTCAGCCAGTTTACCTGTTTTATCAGCCAATTTTACTCATTTATCAGCCAATTTACCGGGTTTATCAGCCAATTTGCCGGGTTTATCAGCCAAATTCAACGATATATCAGCCAATCGATATTTTACTGCCCATTAACACACATATATTTTGGTACAAAAAATTTACTCTACTAAATCCTTCACAAATTTCGGCAATACAAAAGCAGCCTGATGAAGCTCTTTTGTATAATATTTTGTGTCGATTTCATGGAAGCGGTCTTCGCTAACCTCTAGTGGATCATACTTTTTAGAACCGATGGTGAACGCCCATAATCCGCTTGGATACGTTGGGATGTTCGCCACATAAAGACGTGTAATCGGGAAAATTTCCTTAACGTCCTTTTGAACATTGCGAATTAAATCGGCTTTAAACCAAGGGTTGTCTGATTGCGCGACAAAAATTCCGTCTTCCTTTAAAGCTTTGGAAATCCCTGCATAGAAGCCTTTTGTAAATAGATTCACAGCTGGACCAACAGGCTCAGTGGAGTCAACCATAATCACATCGTATTCATTTTCGCTTTCAGCAATGTGCATGAAACCATCGCCAACTTGAACATCCACACGCGGATCGTCTAATTTGCCTGCGATTTCCGGTAGGTATTTTTTAGAATACTCGATGACCTTTCCATCAATATCAACAAGCGTTGCCTTTTTCACGCTTGGATGCTTAAGAACTTCGCGAATCACTCCGCCGTCCCCGCCTCCAACAACTAAAACATTTTCAGGGTTCGGATGTGTAAACAACGGCACATGAGCAACCATTTCATGATAAACAAATTCATCTTTCACAGAAGTCATAACCATGCCGTCTAGTAAAAGCATATTGCCCCATTCTTCTGTTTTCACCATTTCAAGCATTTGAAAATCTGTCTGTTCTGTATGTAAAGTCTGCTTAACCTTCATTGTAATGCCAAAATTCTCTGTTTGTTTTTCAGTAAACCAAAGTCCCATTTATCTAACCATTCCTTCCGTAAAAAAATCGATTATTTACTGTCGATAACAATTCTTTTTTATACTTCCCAATCTGAATAATTACAAACATGAGAAAAAGTATAGATGAATCTAGCAAAAAAGCAAGAAAAAATTGAATTTTGCTTAAGAGAAATGTTTAAAACGAAAGGTTTGTTTCAATACTATTGAGAGATGGAATTTTTCCCAAATTAGAAATTTATAAAAGCTAGTAAACACTTTGGAGAGGTGGTGGTTTTCACGATGGAGATTATGACGAATCAACGTTTCAAAAAAGCTGGTAAGGTTTTACGCGCCATCTTTATTTTTAGCTTAATTGGTTTTATCCTGGCTGCTATCATCATGGCTGGCATTTTGCTTTATGCTAAGGTTCTTGGGCCTCCGCCTCTAGCTGTTCCGCAGTCAACCTTATTCTACTCTGATAATGGAACCGTGATCGGGGAAAGTCATAATGGCCAAAAGCGGTATTGGGTAGAGCTTTCAGACATTAGCCCATACTTAGTGAATGCCACCGTTTCGATTGAGGATCGCAAATTTTACTCCCATCATGGGTTTGATTATAAGAGAATTGCAGGAGCCATCATTGCTGATGTTAAAGCAATGGCCAAGGTACAAGGAGCGAGCACCATTAGCCAGCAGTATGCCCGAAATCTATTTCTTGAACATGAAAAAACATGGAAGCGTAAATTGAAGGAAGCCTTCTATACGATTCGGCTTGAAATGAATTATTCGAAGAAAGAGATTCTTGAAGGCTACTTAAATACTATTTATTATGGCCATGGGGCTTACGGAACAGAAGCGGCAAGCCAGTTCTATTTTGGGAAGCATGCCGGAGAATTAACTCTTGGGGAAGCTTCCATTTTAGCCGGAATTCCAAAGGGAGCTGGTATCTATTCCCCACTCGTATCAAACGAAAATGCGAAAAATCGGCAAAAGATCATTTTAAACACGATGGTCGAAAATGACTATATTGATAAAAAGACGGCTGAAGCTGCTTTGCAAGAACCGTTGACCTTAGTTGGGAAGCATCTCCATACAAAAGCTAAAACAGCCCCTTACTTTCAGGATACGGTTCGCCAAGCATTGAAAACAGAGCTAAAACTGGATGACCGGATCATTGAATTAGGGGGATTAAAGGTTTACACCACCTTGGATATGAAGCAGCAGGAAATCGCAGAACAGACAGTGGATCAATTAATCTCAAAGGATTCTGAAATCCAGGTTGGAATGGTTTCAATGAATCCGAAAAACGGGCATGTCAAAGCGATGGTCGGAGGAAGAGATTACGCGGAAAGTCCTTTTAACCGCGCCGTTCAGGCCATTCGCCAGCCGGGTTCAACTATGAAGCCAATGCTCTATTACGCTGCCTTGGAAAATGGATTTACTCCTTCCTCTCTAATGCGAAGTGAGCCAACCACTTTCCGATTCGATGACGAAAGACCTGACTATACACCGAAAAACTTTAACAGCCAATATGCGGATGGCGATATCACCATGGCTCAAGCACTAGCCCTTTCAGATAATATTTATGCTGTTAAGACTCATCTTTTCTTAGGAATCGATACACTCGTAAACACAGCTCAGAAATTTGGAATTTCTACAAAAATGAACAAAGTTCCTTCCCTGGCACTGGGCACATCTGGTGTTCGGATAATCGAAATGGCAAATGCCTATAGTATATTTGCGAACGGCGGAAAAAAAGTGTCGCCTGTCTTAATCACAAGGGTTGAGAATCATAAGGGAGAAATTATTTACGAGCAGGAAAAAGAGGCACTTCCTATATTGCGACCTGATTTAGCTTATGTGATGACCCAAATGATGACGGGCATTTTTGACCCGAGACTGAATGGATACACAAGCGTCACGGGGCGATCCGTTATTAATGATATGACTCGGACCTACGCGGGGAAATCAGGCTCAACGGATACTGACAGCTGGATGATCGGCTACTCACCGCAGCTTGTTTCCGCCGTTTGGACCGGCTTTGACAAGGGAAAAACGATTCATAAAACAGCAGATAAATCATATGCAAAAAATATTTGGATTCGTTTTATGGAGGAGGCGCATCAGGGGTTGCCAGTCAAAGGCTTTAAACCGGTAAAAGGAACAGTCGGTGTCTATGTGAATCCGGAAAACGGCAAATTAGCCACTGATGAATGCCCTGTTAAACGTTTAACGTATTTCGCTAAAGGCACAGAGCCGACCGAATATTGTACAGCTCACTTGTTATATCAAGAAGAGAAACCAGATGTAAAAGAGCAGCCTGAGAAGAAGCCTTGGTATAAGCGATTGTTTAATTGGTAAAAAGGAAACTTCTTAGGATTTGATGGCGGCATTTGGACGCCTAGTCGCCCTTCTATGGAAAAGTGAGGTCGAAGGGCATCATGAGGGGGCTAACGCCATTCCTATGGTAAAAACAAAGTACAAGGACGATTAGAGATGGCCTTAAATCCCT
>NZ_JBALOW010000011.1:93783-111843 GCF_036965085.1 Bacillus sp. JJ1532 | reverse complement strand
CTACCTTCCTATGGAAAAATCAAGGTACAAGGGCGATTAGAGATGGCCTTAAATCCCTCCCTATAAAAAAACATCATCAAAGAGGCGTCATTAAATCTTTCCCTGTTCTTGGGTGCCGCCATCCAGTGTTTCCATAAGATCTTTCTAAATCAATATTTCCAAAAAACCGACAAAAAAAAGTGAAAAACCTCGTGCCAAAAGGCCCGAGGTTTTTCGTGTCCTAGTTCTATACAGTGCATTCACACTGTTAAATAGTGTACTATTTTTTATTAGATTTGGGCAAGTAGTTAGAAATTTAAGTCAGTAATCTGTCACAATTTCGTCATAAATTAAAAAGATTATTTTAATTTTCTTGCAAATCATCCTTCAGTTGTTGTAGAGACCGTTCCCACATGCCAGCATCGTGATTTTTCAGAAAATCACTTAGAATTTTCTTCGATTTGGCATCCATATGATCAACCATAATATGGCGTTTAATCGATTTATCCATGCGGTTTACATGCTCTGGCAAGGATTTATAGCCTCTGCGAATTTCTCGATCTACCGTCATTTCACAAGCCGTCACACCTGCATAATAAGGACCGTCCTCTTTGCGGTCAATCGTTACCCAAATCAGCCAATACGGCTTTCCATTTGGCACTTCTTCCTTATTGGGCAGGAATTTAATACCCTTTTCCACTGGGCTGCGGGCATGCAACGCACCCACTTCAATCGATGCCTCCCCCGCCTCCACGTCAATGATGACAGGCGAAACATTATCCAAACTTAACGACCCCGAGCCAAAGCCTCCGTGTCCGTCAGTCGGATCACTCTTAATAATATTGAATCCAATATTTTTCTTCTTTTTTTCTTCCAACTTGAAGTTCCTCCTTTTTTCAAAAAAACTTTTTATAAAAATATCCCACCAAAGAAGTTAGCTAACCCATCTGCAACGACAGGCAAAACAAAACGAAAGATTGGCTGAATCGTATATTGGTTGAGCGGCGTGATCACAAGAATTAAGAAAATGACCGATCCATATGCCTCATATTGTGTTAATCGCGGTCTAATCGATTTTGGCATTAAATCCTCCACAATACGATATCCGTCTAAAGGCGGGAGCGGGATTAAGTTAAAAACAAACAAAACTAAATTGAGATGGATAAAAATATTTAAGAAGTCTGGGACAAAGGACGGTAATCCAGCTGCGACACCCGTTCCGACCATAGCATACCAAATGAGAAACCCTAAGCACGCCATGATTAAATTGCTGATAGGACCGGCAATGGATACCGAAATTCCTGCTAAACGCGGATTTTTAAAGAAGAATCTGTTAACCGGAACAGGTCTTGCCCAGCCAAAGCCTGCAATAAAAATCAGAATGGTTCCAATTGGATCTAAATGCCGAATCGGATTTAACGTCAATCTTCCTTGATTTTTCGCTGTTGGGTCGCCGAATTTATAGGCGACAAACGCATGAGCAAATTCATGAACGGTAAAAGCAATCATTAACGTAATCGCCACATAAGGAATTTCCTTTAAATTAAAGGCTAAAAATTGTTCCAAGGCCAAAACCCCTTTAATTACAACTTAAAAAAATTATACACGATATCGAGGATAAAAGGAAAACGAACGAACCACTTGCACATTTTTCTGAAATATGAAAAACTACAAACATTAGGAAAAGCTGAGGTAAACCGCCTGTAAAATCAAAGCGGAATACCCCAGCCAACAAAAAAGGAGAGATCCCCATGCCATATGTAACAGTAAAAATGCTAGAAGGCCGTACAGAGGAACAAAAGAAATCACTCGTTGAGAAGGTAACAGACGCAGTAAGCGAAACAACAGGAGCACCGAAGGAAAATGTTGTTGTGTTTATCGAGGAAATGTCCAAGAATCATTACGCTGTTGCTGGCAAGCGTTTTAGCGACCAATAATTTGTGCAGAGGTGCGACAAGTCCCCCTACTTCCAGCAGAAAAGCCAGGCAAGCTCAATGCCCGGCTTTTTCTTTCAAGCTTTCAATATATTGATAAGCAGTCTCCACTTCTTCCTCCGTATAGCGCTGCTTGCTTTTTAACGTAAAAATCTTCTCTTGTACTTCTTCTTTCGGCAGGTTTTCGAAAAAAAGTACGGTTGATACAAGCTCAAGGAATCTTGCATTTTGACTGTTCATATCAGTCAAGCAATCTTGAAGATTGGGCATAGCCACCTCTTCATTAAGGCTCAAGAACTCCTTGCCATTCTCCGTTAATGTATAGCGATACTGGTAATAGCCACCCTTCTTCTCCTTCACCTCATTGAGGAAGCCCATATTGCATAGCTCCTCCACTCTCAAAGTCAATTCCTCCGAGTAAGGACCATAAAAGTGAAATTGAAATCTTTCCTGGAAAGGGAATTCTAATTTTTTTGCGATATATACCATTTTCTGAAGCCGTTTCCGTCCAATTATTTCTTCTGAGGCAGCAATGGCATGAATGATTTTAGCATGATCTTTCAACAAGATACGTCAACTCCTACTCCATTTAATACCGTGACACGTCTATTTCAAGCAGCTTGCAAATGTCCTTTTTTATCGCTGGTTCCGTTGAAAAGTCTTTTAGAAAATCTGCTGGATAATATAATTTATGGTCGGTTCTCCTTTTTCCAGAGATTGCATCGACAATTTCAGATTCCCGGGAAAGCTCCCGAATTTCTCCATTTTTCATAAGCAAAGAAATCGGCAGCCGTTCTTCTTCTTCTCCCGGCCGGTAAAAATCATATGGGAGGTCGGATGAGGAATCGACAACTAGGTAATACTCAGGATCAATTCCTGCCTTTTGAAATAGAATGGACAGCTCCGCAAGCTTTTTATATTCCTTTGCAGGATCAAATTCAGCATATTTAAATAGATTGCGATTCATAAAGCGGCGGCAAAGGTCCCGTAAAATAGGATCCTCTTCTTCCTGCCACATTTGAAAATAATAAAGGATGATTGCTTCATCTAGTTTCATATAATCTTCAAGTGTAATTTCCCCATTAAACATCGAGAAAAAATGATTTGGATGCGATTTAAAAGAATAGCCCTGCTTATGTAAGTCTTTAGCACGGTGCAAAATTTTCGTCAAAATCACTTCAGCACTTCTCGTCACAGGATGAAAGTATACTTGCCAATACATCTGGTACCGGCTCATAATATAGTCCTCAACGGCGTGCATGCCGCTTTGTTTAAAGACAACCTGATCTTCCCCCGGCTGCATGACGCGCAAAATCCGCTCCATATCAAAATGGCCGTAGCTGACCCCTGTATAGTAGGCATCCCTTTGCAAATAATCCATGCGGTCAGCATCGATCTGACTGGAAATAAGGCTTACGACTAATTTGTTTTTTGACGTTTTCGCGATGACTTCAGCAACCTTCATAGGAAAATCAGCACTTATGGTTGAAAGAACGTGGTTGACTTCTGTTTTTCCGAGAATGATTGCTCTTGTATAGTGCTCATGGTCGAGGTCAAAGACTTTTTCAAATGAATGGGAAAATGGGCCATGTCCTAAATCGTGGAGTAAGGCTGCGCATAGGGAGAGGAGACGATCATCTTCATTCCATTCCGGCCTGCCGTTGAAAACATCATCGGCAATTCGCCGAATAATTTCGTAAACCCCCAAGGAATGGTTAAATCGGCTATGTTCAGCCCCATGAAAGGTTAAATAAGTAGTCCCGAGCTGCTTAATTCGTCTAAGGCGCTGAAACTCCTTCGTCCCAATTAAATCCCAGATTACCCGATCCCTCACGTGAATATAGCGATGGACAGGGTCTTTAAATACCTTTTCTTCACGTAACTTCTCCACCGGATATGCCATCATTTACCTCCGATCTTCTAATGTGTCTCTATTATAGCCCGTTTCCTTCTGCAATTCACTACAGAAAATCTGCTAATTCTGCAGAATTCGACGAAAACCTTGGTGTAGGCGGGAAAACAAAAATCACCTCAAGGCGATCTTTAAGGTGATTTTATTTCTTAAGCTTTTTATTTACTTTTTCCATTAATTCCTCTTCTGTTAATCCAGCGAGCGGACGATTATTGACGAAGGCAAATGTTTTCTTACGGCCCGGTCCACAATAAGATTGGCAGCCTATCTCGATTTTCGCTTCTGGATCTATTTCCTTCAAACGGGGAATTAAGGTTTTTAAATTAACACCCTGACAATCGTCGCAAACACGAAATTCGTTTGCCATATTTATTACAACCCTTTCTATGGTCAATCTTAAAAAATATTTATACAAAATGGGGCAAATGCCGCCTGAAATTAAGATAAAGGTGAAATTTTAATCAGCGAGGGTCCTGCAGCATTCGAGTATAAAAACTATCTGAACCTGCGCTTCCCCTTTTCGATATTGTCTAGCTCCAGCGCCTAGGGGCTCGAGGTCATAAGTCAATCAGTCAAGAAGGTTAAAGTGCAACCTTCTCGACTGATTGCCTTATGCTTGTCGCCCCTGGTCAAGGCGCTTCCGCTTTTCGATTCTCTTGCTGTATTTTACAGCTTCTTTCCTTCTAATGCAAGCTGTCACCTATATCAAGCACTGAAAAAGGGCAAATAAACATATGAATCTAAAGTGTTCAGAATACCTATCTATTGAAAAAATAAAAAAATCTACTATCCTTTTAATTCACTTTGTATATTTTTCTTCTGAAATGTCCATCCTTATATTAAGAATTAAAAAATGTAAATGAATTGGGAGTTGAAGAAATGAAAGTACGTCAGGATGCATGGACGGAAGAAAATGATTTATTACTAGCTGAAACCGTTTTAAGACATGTAAGAGAAGGAAGTACACAATTAAATGCTTTTGAAGAAGTGGGAGACCGCCTCGACCGAACTTCTGCGGCCTGTGGATTTCGCTGGAATGCAGTAGTGAGGCATCAATACGAAAAGGCTTTACAGCTCGCTAAAAAACAGCGGAAGCAAAGGCAGCGCTTGCTTGGAAAAGAACAAAGCGGAAAGAAAAAGCTGCTCTATTCGCCGCCTGCACCAGCCATTTCAGAGGTTGAAGCCGTACCTGCTGCGGCAATGATGATATCAGCACCTGCAGAACAGGATGAATCAATGGAAATTATCGAAGCAAGCCCTATTCCTGTCTATGTGGAGAAACCAAGCTACACAAGCGGAGCTTTAACAGGAGATTCTGATTTAAATCTCGATCGCATCATCACTTACTTACAATCTTTAAAACACTCGAGTATTCAACTAGATATTTTGAGAAATGAGAATGAAAGATTGAAGCGAGAGAATGCACAGATTAAGAGCCGAAACGAAGAGCTAGAGGGTAAGATTAATCAGCTCGAAGAAAATTCGGAAACAATCCAAGAAGATTACGAGACGCTAATGAAGATTATGAACCGTGCCCGCAAACTCGTCCTCTTTGAGGAAGAAGAAAGACCAGCGACTAAGTTCAAGATGGATCGAAACGGAAACCTGGAAAAGCTGGCTGAATAAATGTAAATATAAAACTTCCAATTTTGGGAGCAGGAGAAGGAATTACATCCTCGATTTTTTTTAAAAAAGCCGTAACGCTCTGTTACGGCTTTCTCATATTTCATCCGAGCACCTTTTCGTTACGTTCGACCATACGCTGGTGATACCCTTCAAATAGCGAAATCTCCTCACCCTGCAGTTCACCTGAAAATAAATGGTTAGAGCGATTCTTTAATGCTTGTAAAAATCGAAGCATAACATCCTGAATCGAAAGACTTTGCCCCAGCAATTCAGACAAAGAAGCCATCACCTCAGGCTTTATATCAGGAAAATGAAATTTCGTGTCAATGTCTTTCTTGGAAATGGCATAAAAACGTTCAATTTGTGCAGCACGAGCACTCCCGCTTCCATGAACACAAAGATAAATCTGCACGGCCACCCCATTTCGCAGGCGCCTTTGAGAAATACCGGCAAACTTTTTCCCGCCTATACTTAAATCATAGCTTCCCGGACAATAGGAACCGACAATCTCCATTGCCTCTATTTCTTTATTAAAATCAGAAAACATTTCCTTAATGAGCATCCACATTGCATCATAGCCCCGATTAATATCAATGCCCTTATCACTTTCTGAAAAAACTAGAGTTAAATTTAAGATCCCTTCATCCAAAACTACAGCCAATCCGCCAGAATTTCTGACGATGACCCGATAACCCTCATTCTGCAAATAGCTAATCCCCTCTTCCAGAAAGGGGAGCTTTGTATCCTGGATGCCTAATACAACCGTATCACGGTGAACCCAAGCCCTTGCCGTTGGAGGTGCCATGCCGCTCCCAACCGATGCACAGAGGGTATCATCCATTCCGAATGAATATAAAGCAGGCAAATGGACGGCTGCTGACGATTGATCAATCACTCTCCATTGATCTTGCTGTAATAAGTCATTCATATAGTGGTTCTCCTTTTGAGCGAATCCTTTTCAATAAAACACTAACATTTATTAGCCAAAGCACATTATATCAGCAACAATCTCGAAAAAAAAGAGACGGACTTAAAGCCCGGCCCTCAATCCTAGCCTAATTAATCTCTCAATGCCTGTGCCGCAGTAATTAAGGCTAGTTTATAGACATCCTCTTCATTGCATCCGCGGGAAAGGTCGTTAACCGGCTGGTTCAACCCTTGTAAAATAGGGCCGATCGCCTCAAACCTTCCAAGACGCTGAGCAATTTTATAGCCGATATTTCCTGCTTCCAAGCTTGGGAAAATAAAAACATTCGCATCCCCTTGAATCGGTGAATCTGGTGCCTTCTTTTTAGCCACAGATGGGACAAATGCAGCATCAAACTGAAACTCTCCATCAATTAATAACTGCGGATTCCGTTTTTTCACCTCTTCAACAGCAGCAATAACTTTATCGGTTTCTGGCGACTTCGCTGATCCCTTCGTTGAAAAGCTCAGCATCGCTACGCGCGGCTCAATATCAAACATTTTCGCTGTTCTAGCACTTTCAATAGCGATCTCCGCCAAGTCCTGACTGTCGGGAGCAATATTTATAGCACAATCCGCGAAAACATACTCTTCATCCTCCCGAACCATAATGAAAACACCTGATGTTTTCTTCACACCTTCTATCGTTTTAATGATCTGCAATACCGGACGAACGGTATCCGCCGTTGAATGGGCAGCCCCGCTTACAAGTCCATCCGCTTTATTCATATACACGAGCATCGTTCCGAAGTAATTTTCGTCCAGAAGAATTTTTCTCGCATCCGCTTCTGAAGCTTTTCCGTTCCTTCTTTCTACAAAAGCAGCAACCATTTCATCTGTCAACGCACTTTGACTTGGATCGTAAATTTCCGCACCCCCCAGAGAAAGATTCATCTCTTTCGCCTTTGCCTCAATTTCGTGAATCTGGCCAATTAAGATGGGCGTCAGAATTTTTTCTTCCGCAAGTCTTCCCGCAGCAGCTAAAATTCGATTATCCGTCCCTTCCGGAAATACGATTTTTATATTCTTCCCCTTGATCTTTTCCTTTAACTTTCTAAATAAATCAATCATCCAATAATCTCCTTTTGCTGGAAAAAGTTAATCCTCTATTCTAATCTAATGCTTGACTCTTTTATCGTCAAATTCAATTCTTCCAATTTGCCTCCTGTAACAAAGTATCCATAATTTCGCCATACTATTCGGTCTTCCCTTCCTTTTTCAAGTTTTATAAAGTGGTTAATTGGAGAAACTGTGATATAGTAATGGTGTAATTTTCTTATTACATAATAGGAGTGATAGTTATGAGTGAAGCAGCAAAAACGCTCGAGGGCTGGTATAGTTTACATGACTTCCGTGCTATTGATTGGACGTCTTGGAAGATGCTTTCTAGTGATGAGCGCCAAGCAGCTATCCATGAGTTTGTAACCCTAGTTGATAAATGGAATGGGGTTCAGAGTGAGAAAAAAGGCAGCCACGCATTGTATACTGTTGTTGGCCAAAAAGCCGATTTCATGATGATGGTGTTAAGACCAACTTTAGAAGAATTAAATGAAATTGAAAATGAATTCAATAAAACGAAACTAGCTGAATATACGGTTCCTGTGTATTCCTATGTGTCCATTGTGGAATTAAGCAATTACTTGCCTTCCGATCAGGACCCTTACCAAAGTCCAGAAATACTTGCCCGCCTATATCCTATTCTGCCTAAAGCGAAGCATGTATGCTTCTATCCAATGGATAAACGCCGCCAGGGCAATGATAACTGGTATATGCTTCCGATGGAGGATCGCCGCAATATGATGCGCAGCCACGGAATGATTGGCCGCCAGTATGCCGGCAAGGTGAAACAAATTATTACCGGTTCTGTTGGCTTAGATGACTATGAATGGGGCGTTACGCTATTCTCGGATGATGCACTTCAATTCAAAAAGCTTGTATATGAAATGCGTTTTGACGAAGTAAGTGCACGCTATGGCGAATTTGGCTCTTTCTACGTTGGAAATCTGCTTGAAGAAAATCAAATTGGCAAGCTGCTGCATGTCAATTAACTGTTTTAACTCCTAGATAATTGATCTAGGAGTATTTTTTTAATATAATCCTCCTTTTTCCCCTCCTCCTATTGAGGCTCTTCTTTTTTATTCAAAAAAGCATAAAGGAACAAGCATGAACATACTAATGAGTTAGTGAGTGGTTATCCAATCCTTATTATGAATTTTTCCTAGTTTCCTTCAAGGTGTTTATGAGGAAAAATTTCTGACAATCTATTAATTATGATCACACTTCCCTTGAGAAAAAAGTCTGCGATGCTTCAAGGTTCTTTTTTATGAAGGAAATGGAGTGGGGGTTCACATATTTAAATGAGATACATAGCTCCGCTCACGCCGCCATTTTGAACAACAGTTCATAAAAATGGGGTGCTGTTTAACTTTATTAGAATTATTTTAAGCTTGGGAGGGGAAAAGATGAGTCAATCAGGTTTTAATCCATATGGAACACCTTATTATGGGTTTCAGCAGCCTATGGCAGGTGTGCCGGGACAAAAGCCTTCAATGAGTGCCCAGCCTGGCATGCCACCAATGCCAACATTTCAGCAAACAATGGGGATGATGCCAACTGGGGGGATGCTTCCTCCGCAAACAACTGGAATGAACCCACAAACAACTGGCCCGCAGGTACCTGGCATGCTTCCGATTGAACAATCTTATATTGAGAACATTCTGCGCTTAAACAAAGGGAAGCTTGTCACCGTTTATGCAACCTTTGAGAATAATAGAGAGTGGAATGCGAAAAAGTTTGAAGGAATAATCGAAGCCGCTGGAAGAGACCATGTCATATTAAGCGATCCTCAATCAGGCATGAGGTTCTTAATTCCAATGGTGTATGTAGATTATGTGACATTCTCCGAAGAAATCGAATACGAGTACCCAGGTTTCACACCACCTGGAATGTTATCGCAGTTTAGCCCTAGATGATTACGAAAAGCGGAAGCGCCTTCGGAACAATCAAAGGGCAATTGTTCCTGCGATGATTATTCGCGGAAGCTTTCCTTTGTGCCCACCCCCGACAAGCACAAGCCAATCCTCACGGAAAGGTGTTCTTTGCCTTTCTGGGAGGATTGGCTTGTGCTTGTCGGGGGTGGGCGCTCCTCCTAAAAGCTAACGCTTTTACTCGTGCGATGATTATGCTGCCGGTGCGTTCCTTGTGGAGCTAGACAGTTCTCTAACTCGAGTAAAGTTATACTTTCTTATCTATAACCAAAAAAGAAGCTTTGACAAACTAGTCAAAGCTTCTTTTGGTTTACACTTATAAATACTTCACAGCAGCTATAATCAATAGCACCCAGGCCGCCAAAAAGGATACCCCGCCTAAAGGTGTAATAGCGCCAAGGACACTGATTTGGGTGACACTTAAAACATATAAGCTCCCTGAGAAAAGAATAATCCCGATGAGCATCATCCAGCCTGACCAGGATAATAAAGCATTTGCCGGCATTTTACCAAGCAATACCCCAATAACTAATAGGCCTGTAGCATGAAACATTTGATACTGTACACCTGTCTTCCAAATTTCCAGATACTTCGGTTCCACCACTTTTTCAAGACCATGGGCTCCAAATGCACCCAAAGCCACAGATAAGAAGGCATTTAAAGCCCCTATAATGATAAATAGTTTCATTCTACTTCCCTCACCTCTGTCTTCTGACTTCCTAAAAAGCCTCTAGATTTAAAAATCAAATAGCGATTCCCCATTAGCACTGTCATCCATATCCATTCGCTTCGGCTGCTGGATGGAGGCTGGCTGAACGTGCTGGATGGCTGGCGCCGTGTAAGAACTTATTGAAGAAGATTCTCCCTTTTCCTGTGCCGGCTCATCGAGAATTAATTCACATAACGATTTAATCGCATGAATCCTTTCCCGCAGCTTTGCAGTTGTTGAACTATCCTTTGCTTCCTTCAATTCCTTTTCCATCTTTCCTAAAAGCTGCTGGACGGAAATGTTCAACACAATCACTCCTTAGCATTCACATTAAACTTATAAAAATGGGGCAACATCAAGTCCCCTGCTTATCTCCCTTTCTTTCAAAACGCATGCACGGCTGTCCCGATGCACGCAAAACTTCCATGGAAGGAAGCATTGCTGTTTTGAATTGAAAAGCTCTACAGCCTTTAGGAAATCTTTGATCCCACGTTACATAGAAATATTTACACTTAAAACAATCGACTCTCTTTGCCATCATTTTCATTCTCCAAATTAATCATTCTACATTATACATGATAGCAAATGAATTTTCGATTACACTACATTTAGGGCGACTTCTGCCAAAACCTGTCTGTTTCACGTGAAACAAGGCGAATGATGTAGAAAACGCTAAAATAGGACCTTAAAAAGGGGCCTACCCATTACAGAATAGGACCCCTCCTTTATCCTTATGCCTATCTTTTAAAAGCCGCATTTAAACTTAGCTAATGGTTCATTATCCAAGCAAACGCTGATAAGTCGCTCTAGCCTGTGTTAAATCCTTCGTGCCATGGATGAGCGCCCGGCCATCATTAAAAATAACGAGACGCTGCTCCTCCATTTCAACCGAAAGTAAATAAGGATTACCCTTCACTTGATAACCTAGGGATTTCAACTGACGAGATAATTCACCCAACTGAATTTGCTGCTGTCTTGGCGGACGAATTTGCACGGTATCCCTTCCACAAAGGACCGTTGATTTCATCATATTTTCGCTGTCGAGATATGGGTAGGTTCTCATTTCCCCGCACGATAAACAGCCCTTATCCTTTGCTTTCGAAACCTTCATACTCGTATATTGATTTCTCCATAAATCAAAGCTGACGAAGGAAGTTCTAACAGCATCCCAGTCTTCTACAAGAATTTTCATAGCTTCTGCAGCTTGGTGTGATATGACCATCTGGACAGCCGGTGCAATGATTCCGCCCGTATCACAGGTCATCCCTTGAATAGGAATAGTTTTAAGCAGGCAATTCAAACAAGGGGTCTTTCCAGGGATAATGGTCAGGCTCATGCCGAAGCTTCCGACACATCCCCCATAGATCCATGGGATATTATGTTTTTGTGAGATATCATTAATCATCATTCTTGTTTCGAAATTATCCGTTGCATCAATGATTAAATCTATACCTTGTACAAGGTCCTCCATCATTTCCGGATTCGCATCTGCAATCAAGGCTTGAATGTTAACGTCTGAATTTATGGCTTTCAAACGTTGTGCAGCTGCTGCCGCCTTTGGAAGCTTCTCTTCTACATCCTGTTCTGTATAAAGCTGCTGCCGCTGCAGATTGCTGGCCTCCACATAATCGCGGTCAACGATTGTTAGCTTTCCAATGCCCGCTCTTGTTAAAATATCAGCATTGCCTGAACCTAAAGCACCCGCTCCAATCATTAATACATGCTTGGAACGGATATTCTCCTGCCCCTCTTTCCCTATGAATGGAAACAGGGTCTGCCGGGAGTATCGATCATCCATAAAACATCAGCCTCCACTGACCGGAGGAATAAACGCAACAGTATCCCCAGCTTGAATAGCCTCTTCATTTGAAGCAAATTCTTCATTAATAGCTGTCATCACATTTTCCAGATTAACGGACTTATATGTTTCAGAGATTATCTGTTTCAACTCGGCAACGGTTCTGCCGCTCACGTTCAATTCCACGGATTCTTCCCCAACAGCGTCACGCAAATGAGCAAAAAACAAAATTTTATTCATGTAAGTCACTCTCCTCCGGTTTTCCTTTTGGATAAGCAACCGTTTCAAGCTGATTGCCTATCCATTCCTCTCCATCCTCCCAATGCTCCTTTTTCCAAATCGGAACAATTTCCTTAATCCGTTCAATCGCATATCGATTTGCTTCATAAGCATCTGCACGATGAGGGGTTGAAACCGCAATAACGACTGCGATATCAGTAATATCAAGCTTCCCGACACGATGAGTAATCGCAACCTCAGCCCCGCTCCAGCGCTCCTTTATTTCATGGCCAATCTGTTCAAGCTTCTTAACTGCCATCGCTTCATAGGCCTCATAAATTAAGTACAAAGTCTTTTTTCCATGTGTTAATTCTCGTACTGTGCCGATAAAGGTCGTAATCGCCCCCGCTTCACGCTGGACCACTTTATCAATCACCTCTTGAATGACAATCGGCTCCTTAGAAATCTCGTAAAAATTCAAGTAATCCCCTCCCCAACTACATATTTAATCTCAATTTATCGTTAAAGTTTGTTACTAACAACATATCAAATTTTCGGACAAATTCCAAAGAGGAAGCCTCTATTTCCGATTAAAATCCCCCTCCATTTTTAAAGCCCTTTCAAAATCATCCCGGTGATTCATGTTAAAGAAATGCTGCTCCTGATAATGGTAGTGATGTTTCTGAAGACATGCTTCTGTAACGTACTTCGTCTTAGTATGTTTAAAAAACTGCCTGATTCGCAGCTCCTGATTTTGCAGGGATTGCTGGACCTCCCCAAGAGTATCCTTCCGGTAGGCAGCAAACAATGGATGAAGCTGGTCTGAAACATCAGGGACAGCGACTTGATAATCATCTAAAAAGGTCAACAAAATGTCTCCAACCTGAGAAGAAATAAACGGCATGTCACACGCCACGATTAGATTTTTTTCTGTACTGGAGGCACTTAATCCTGCATGGATTCCAGCCAACGGCCCCATGTCCCTCCAATGGTCCTGAACCATTGGAAGCCCTAGGAATTGATAGTCCTCAAACGTATTTGTGACAATCACCAGATCTGAGACAATCTTACTTAACTCCTGGACAATTCTTTCTATTACTGTTTTACCACCAATGGGCAAAAGCGCCTTATTCGTCCCCATTCTGCTCGAACGGCCGCCCGCCATGATGATCCCTGTTACCTGCATGACCTCACCTGCCCATTCAATAGGATTAACACTTGAAATCCCTAGCTTCCTATCCATCCATTTTCTCACTTCTTCTCTTTAGTATACCTTTTGCTTTCGCATCAGGCATGTATTTCTTAATCCTTCAAGTTTTTATAATTTGAATGATTTGTGTCTTCACAAAACGTTCAAATTATAATTCCGTGTTTATTAACCGAATCTTAACAAACCCAATTTATACTGAGGGCGAATTCATAATAAGGGAGGAAAAATAGGATGAATAAGCTGTTTCTATCATCTGTTCTAGGTATTATTTCTTTATTAGTATTGGGCTTCACGATGACCTATTTTATTGTGAAAGATTCTGATAAAAGTATAGCTGCAGATTCACAGCTTTCAAACCCAAGTCAGGCACAAGCTGAAAATACCCCTAAGCATCCGTATGCCCCGCCAAGCCTAGACGATGTACCTGAGGGAGAAGAGGGCGAATTAATTAAGCTCGGCCACAAGTATGCAACTGAAACAAGCACCGCATTGGACGGATATGTCGGAAACACTTTAAGCTGTGCAAGCTGCCATGCCAACGGAGGATATGGGGGTTCCCTAGACCTAGTAGGAATTTCAAAAACCTACCCGCAGTATAATCCTCGGGCCGGGAAAGAGGTTACACTTGAAGATCGTATCAACGGGTGTTTCAAAAGAAGTATGAATGGAAAGCCGCTGCCAAAGGATTCACAGGAAATGAAAGCGATGGTTGCGTTCTACGATTATATTTCGCAAAATGTCCCTGATGGCACAACAGAAAGACCTTGGGCTAAGTTAAATAGGTCGGAAGCCCATATTGAAAATGTCGACATTGAAGAAGGCCGAGAGCTTTACAATAAAGCCTGTATTACCTGCCACGGCGAAAATGGCGGTCAGGGTACACCTCTAGCTCTTTGGGGTGACGATTCATACAATATCGGAGCTGGGATGGCTAGACTAAGAACAGCCGCAGGCTTTATTAAAGAATATATGCCCAAGGCGGAAGTTGAGGGTTACTCACAAGGCTCTCTTACTGATGAGGAAGCTATGAATCTAGCGGCCTATATTAATGCCCAAATGCGACCTGACTTCCCGGATAAAATTTATGATTGGCCAAATGGAGATGCCCCAGACGATGCTGCATACGAAACCCTTGCCGGGAAAAAGAAGGATAGCACAGCGAAAAAGTAGCCTATCAAGCGCCAGGCTCCACAACAGTACAAATATCTAGAATGCTACACCACTCATTTGACACTAGATAATGTATCGCGGAGCCAGGCACCTTTGCCGGGTTTTTGTTATTTTTGTGAATAAATCTCGGACTCTCTCAAATGAAGGACTCATTTCTATATAATTAATACGAGATTGAGAAAGGGGTGTAACTTTTTGATGAATAAGCTTAGAGGAAAAACCATCCTGATTATTGATGATGAGGAACGAATTAGAAGGTTAATCAAATTGTCCTTGCAAAGAGAAGGCTTTGAAGTTATTGAGGCGGCGGACGGCTTTGAAGCAAAGGAGCAGTATATGAAGTATGACCCGTGCTTTATTATCCTTGATATGATGCTGCCCGGATTAAGCGGAGAAGAAATCTGCATCTGGCTTCGTCAGGATTTGAACAGCAATGTACCTATCATCATTCTTTCCGCCTTGCATAGTGAAAAAGAAAGAATAGACGGATTAAAATTAGGTGCAGATGACTATATGGCAAAGCCCTTTAGTTTGGAGGAATTAACTACCCGAATTGAAACGGTTTTAAGAAGAACTGCGAACCGCTGCAGTAAAATCAGCTATCGTGGGCTTACTCTCAAGCCGATCGTTGGCATGGCTAAATTTATAGATGCACCACTTGACCTCACTCTCTTTGAATATAAATTGCTTTATCTTTTCATGACACATCCCGATCAAGTATTAACAAGAGAACAAATCATTTCGTTCATTTACGAAAAAGAAGAAAAATTAATTAATGAACGCACAGTCGATGTGCATATTAAAAACCTTCGTGAGAAAATTGCCCAATACTCAGACTACCCTTTTATCCAAACGGTTCGGGGAATTGGCTATAAATTCACAACATAGAAGGAAAAACATCCTCCCAATCAGAAGGATGCTAGACTTCTTTTCTTTGAAAATAGGTAAAGCCTGATGCAAAAAACAATACCAAGCTGCCGAAGACAACAATAAACAATGTTTCGAGCGGTACATTCAACGCGCCAAAGCTTTCTCCTGAGCCAGGCATCATCAGCAGAAATGGCTGTGCCCACGGATAATAAGGACCGAACTTATCTGAGTTCACGATTAAAATATTGGGCAATGTAAAAATCACATTAATCGCTAGTGGTGCTGCAAAGCTTGACCAGGCAGTTGAGACAAAGAGCTGTAAAGCAGCAAGCGGCATACAGGCAACCCAGCCTCCGATTACGCTAGATGCAATGATTTTCCATGGAATAGCTGCTTCAAAGCCTTTAAGCTGCCCGATGAGCAAAAGCCCTCCCGTAAACAGAATTTGAGTCAGTGCCAGTAACCCCATCACGATGATGAATTTCGCTATATAGACATTGCCTCTTGAAACAGGCATAGCGAGAAGCTGTTTCCAGCCTCCTCCTGCATGCTCGAACCGGCAAACAAAGGCTGAAAAGACACCGGTCAGTAAAGGGAGAAAAATTAATGCATGCAGAAACACCATAAAGGTTAAAGTCATTTCATATTGATAGGTTTTTTCAGCTTGTAATTCACCAAAACCTGTCAACGAAGCTAGGATCGGACTAATAAAAATCAACATCCAAATAGATGATTTTCGCAGCTTTAAACATTCAGCTCTTAACACTTTGCCCATTTATTGCACATCCTTTCTTCCAAAATCCAACATGCCCATTAAGTAAATAAGGATCCCTAGCCCCAATCCAGCCAGTGTGGAGTAAATCGGGGTTCCCCAGCTAACGTTCAAATAAAGCCAGTTCCATGGAAACCAATCAGGGAATTTAAAGGGTCCCATTGAAACAATGGTACTCAGAATCCCAATCGTTAATGGGGTCGCCTGATTTTTCATTATAATAGACAGCCAAAGCTGAAAGGCAATAAACGGCATAGCTGCGAAATAGGTGAAATAAGCCATTTTTAGCAGGCTTACATACGGAATATCCGTCCCAAATTTCAAGATTATTCCTAGAATAATCACCCCGATAAACAGCAAAGTACTAGACAGGAATAATAGAATTGCCGTAATGACGAATTTCCCTGTAAAAGCACGAAATTTTGAAATGGGCAATGCCAGCAGCTGCTTCCAGGCATTCGTTTGATGCTCAATGCCCGCAATCATGGAGGCTATGATCGTCAACCCAAGCATAAGGGCCGGTATTGCCATAAAGCTCGCTTCCCCAATAAGTCCTCCCCATAAATCCGCTTTATAGCGCTTTGTTAAATAATCATATCTTAAACCGAAGTTGACCGCTTCCAGCACCACAACCCCAAATGGTCCAAGAAAAATAAGAAACCAAATCATTTTTCGCTTTATTTTAATGAAGTCAGAAAAGAGGCTTTTCAACATTACAAGCTCGCCTCCCCACCAGTCAGCTCCAGGAAAATTTCCTCCAGCGATTTCTTCTCCTCCTGAACTCGGTACACAGAAAAGCGACTGTTCACAAGCTCATGGATGACAGTAGAAACATGCGAATCAGATGAATACGGCAAATATAATTGCTTATTTTCCATCTCAGCCTGGATGCCTTTTGATAAAAGCATTCTCCACGCTTGTTCCGTATCATTAACTTTTAAGGAAATTTTGCTTTGCGATCTTTGCCTTAACGTTTCGATTGAATCCTGAAAAATCATTTTCCCTTTTGATATAATCCCAACCTTTGTCGCCATTTGGTCGATTTCAGATAGCAAATGGCTCGATACGAGGATGGTCATTCCATGCTCTTTTGGCATGCTTTTGATCAATTCGCGGATTTCTAGAATGCCAGATGGGTCCAGCCCATTTGTTGGCTCGTCTAAAATAAGCAATTCCGGATTTCCTAATAAAGCAGCCGCGATTCCGAGCCTTTGCTTCATTCCAAGCGAAAACCCCTTAACTGGTCTCTTCGCTTCTTTTGACAGACGGACGATGCGCAGAACCTCTTCAATTCTTGACTTCGGAGCATCTAGTAAAATACGAATCGCTTCCAGATTCTCATAAGCTGTTAAATGCCCGTAGTACGATGGATACTCCACTAATGACCCTATTTTTTTTAACACAGAAAGCTTTTCCTTCTTCATATCCTTTCCAAAAATGCGAATGGAGCCATATGATGGTTTTGCTAACCCCAGAAGCATCCGGATGGTCGTTGTTTTTCCAGCTCCATTTGGACCTAGAAATCCATAAATCTCTCCTTGTTTAATTTGAAGATTCACCGTTTCTACCGCATATCGGTTCTTAAATTTCTTTGTTAACTCGTTCGTTTCAATAATAAATTCACTCACCATAATCACCTCATAAACCATCTTAACCAGGCACGGTTAAATCAAAGGTGTGGTGAAGTTTAAAATTGGTTTAAATTTATAGCCACTGAACCCCGATGGACGTTAGTTTTAGAATGACAATAGGTTTTTCCATATTCATACGCTAAAAAGTTGGCATTTTTCAACGAATTTCACCTAGTTGATAGGTAGATTAAACAGTTTGTCAGCCAATTAACATCAGTTATCAGCCAGATCAAACAGTTTGTCAGCCAATTCACATCAGTTATCAGCCAGATTAAGC
>NZ_JBALOW010000011.1:33290-93671 GCF_036965085.1 Bacillus sp. JJ1532 | reverse complement strand
AGCAGTTTATCAGCCAATTAGAAAAAGCCGACTTAAATGAAGTCGGCTCCTCAATTTTTCCTCTGTATTCTAATATTCGTTCCAGCTTCTCCTGTTTCCGCAACCCATTCCAGACCCATATCCTTCAACATTAGCGACACAATGGAAAGTCCGATTCCAGCACCCTTCCCGGTTGATTCCCCGCTCATTCCCGAGCCGCGGTCTTCAATTATGATCTGCTCTAGCTCTGTGTCAACTTTGACCCCAATATACTTCCCCTCCTTCGCATGCCGATGGACATTCTGATAAATATTATCCAGCACCCGCTCGAGCCATTGCGAATCGATTTCCCAATAAAAGGTCCTCTCAGGAAGATCAATGCACATCTCAAAATGAAGATGTTCAAAAACAGGGTACCAGGCGGCAAAAGAGGTTTTCACTAAGCGAACGATATCCACCCTCTTTGGATCATAAGGGTATTTTCCTGATGTTAACAATGTATAAGAAAGAAGGTTTTCTATTAATTGGCTTAAATACCCAATCTTATTATCAATCAAAACAAGGGATTCCTTCCCCTGTGCACTTAACGGCTCCTTCTTTAGGCTGTAAGCATGTCCTCTTATCGTAGTAAGAGGGGTTCTTAAATCATGAGACAGATTGGCAATCAGCTGTCTTCTCAGCGTTTCTTCCTCCAATTCACGCTGACGGCTGCTTTCAAGCTGATGAATCATTTCATTAAACGAACCTTCCAGCTGTCCAATTTCATCCTTTTTCTCTACACTGATTGGATCGGGAATCCCATTTTCAGCGGGGCTCGACATAGCCTGCCGAAGTCGTAAAAGCCGCTTTCTAATTTTGTAAAAGAAAATCCATGAGATAAAAATAAAAATCGCTAATATCGCAAAGATCAAAATAGCAATGATATAACTATAATCTTCTTGGATTTGCCGCCCTGTTACCGTCATTGCAGACCTCGGTACTTGCAGAACCATAAATCCTTCATTTTTATTTTCACCAATTAAGGCCACCACGGTAAAAGGATCCACTTTGTCTCCACGGCTTTTTTTCATGAAATCAATCGTATAGGATGGGGACCATGATGAAGGAACGGTTGTATCCTTCGGTAATGTCAGTTTCGTTTGCCCTGCTTCATCGACCCAGAACATACTTGCTTGATCGAATTCATGTTGGATTTGCTGTAACTTTTCATTTATTTTCTCGTCAGAAGCGCCTGCCAAGCTTTGTGCGGCTTCATGCCACATTTTCTCTAGATCGGTCCCATTTTGATATTTGTTCGGTTCTTTATCACTGTACGGGAGGTAGAAAACCATCGTAACGATAGGAAAGGAAATAGGCACAATCATAATCGCCAGCAAAACGATTAGTAAATATTGGTTCAATAACGAGTTTTTTAGTTTCATTGCTTCACCCGGTAACCAATTCCTCTAATCGTTTCAATGATTTCTGGCGAGCTTGGATTCTTTTCAATTTTTTCACGAAGATACCGGATGTGAACCATCAGGGTCTTATCCCCTTCGATATAAGGTTCTCCCCAAACCGCTTCATAGATTTGTTCTTTCGTTAAAATCTGGTTCGGGTGCCTCAAAAAATGCATGAAAATTTGGTATTGCTTACCGGTCAATACAATTTCCTCTCCTGAGCGGCTGTCCAAAATTCTATTTTCTGAGAGGTTTACACTTATATGTCCAAGGTTCAGCTCATTGGAGAGTGAAAGCCCCGATCTTCGAAAGCATACTTCAATTCGTGCGGCCAATTCATCGGGATGAAAGGGCTTTGTCAAGTAATCATCAGCAAATTGAAGGCCGTGCAGCTTATCTTCAACTGCCGTACGCGCTGAAAGCATTAATATTGGAATTTGCGACTCTTTTTTCAACCGCTGGCCAATCGTAAAGCCATCAAGACCCGGCAGCATCACATCTAATATGACGAGGTCATATTCTGATACCATTTTCTCAGCTCCATCACCCGATTTTAACCATTCAACCTTAAATCCCCTTTGCTCTAAATCTCCTTTTACCCAGCTGCCAATCTCCAAATCATCTTCTATATATAAAATTCTCCTCATTATTCATCACCTAAGCTTATAATAGAGAAAATGGGCTGGAAATAAAAGCCTATAGTATTAAAGTTTCAGTCAATAATAATTATTGTTATAATAAAATTGGATAAATTATTGAATAATTAACCTGAGTTTTGGGAGGAAGTATCAGATGACTATGAAAAAAGTTCTAACAATTGCTGGCTCAGACACAAGCGGGGGTGCCGGAATTCAGGCTGACCTTAAAACATTCCAGGAGCTTGGCGTATATGGAATGACAGCTCTTACTACTATCGTAACGATGGATCCGAAAAATAATTGGAACCATAACGTGTTTCCAATTGCGCTCGACACTCTAGAGACTCAGCTTGAAACGATTCTTTCAACAGGAATCGATGCAATGAAAACAGGTATGCTTGGTTCAGTCGAGATCGTTGAGCTTGCAGCCAAAACAATTGATGAGAATCAATTAGATAAAGTAGTGATTGATCCGGTTTTAGTTTGTAAAGGAGAAGATGAAGTTCTTCACCCTGAAACAGCAGATGCGTTAAGAAACATTCTTGTCCCTCGCGCAACAGTTGTGACACCTAACCTTTTTGAAGCATGGCAGCTGGCAAAAACAGGACCAATCAAAACAGTGGATGATATGAAGGAAGCCGCTGTGAAAATCCATGAACTTGGGGCAAAATATGTAGTGATCAAAGGCGGCAGCAAGCTAAACCACCCTACAGCCGTTGATCTTTTCTATGATGGAAAAGAATTCAAGCTTTTGGAATCTGAGTTGGTCAACACAACTTACACACATGGGGCAGGCTGCACATTCGCATCAGCCATTGCAGCTGAGCTTGCGAAAGGCAAAACGGTTGTTGAAGCAGTTGAAACAGCAAAAGATTTCATTACGGCAGCTATTAATCATGGCTTTAAATTAAATCAATACGTGGGGCCAACGATGCACGGTGCATACCGTCTGTTTGGTGCTGGACGATCTGAAGCAGCAGAATAAGTCTTTTACAATGATTTCAACAGAGCCTTTTTGGCTCTGTTTTTTTGCAAAAAGGCTCCATCTATCTGTGCAGTCATGCTTTTTCTCATCACAGAAGCGTCAGTTTCGCTTTTACTGTTTATTTTTAGTAAAATAAATGGGTGAAAATTAAAACTCATGAACCTTCATATTCACCAAAACGTAAGTTTATAAATATAAATTGGAAAGGAGGCCCATTATGGAAGCTGTTAAACCTGAGCAGGTGCAAAAGGAAATAGACCGCTTTGCTAAGAAAGATGTATATATTCATTTGGAAACAACGAACGGGGCCTATGCTTCCCATTTTGATAAGTCTTTTTTCTCTTCGGGGGCCTATATTCGAAATGCTTTCCTGCAATATGAGCATGGAAAAATAGTTGGAAAAGGACCTTATCGAGTTGGGCTCAAAATGAGCTTTGGCTGGGTGTATGCTGAGGGGATTACCCATTTTGAAATCGATGAAAAGGGGCGTCTCCTTTTAGCTGGACATGACTTTGAAGGCAGGCTCGCAGTGGCGCTGCAAATTGGCAAATCACCTTTTTAAGTTAAACATTCATTTTAAATATGCAAATCAGATAGAAAGGAGACAACACAATGGAAAAAGAAAGACATGTTCTAGTCGTATTCCCCCATCCAGATGATGAGGCATTTGGTGTATCCGGAACGATTTCCTACCATATTGATAGCGGTACGCCTGTCACTTATGCCTGCCTGACCTTGGGCGAAATGGGTCGAAATATGGGAAATCCTCCTTTCGCAACAAGAGAATCCTTGCCCCAGATTCGCAAAAAAGAATTACAGGATGCTGCGAATATTCTAGGGATCACGGATTTAAGAATGCTTGGCTATCGAGATAAAACAATCGAATTTGAAAATGAGGAAGTTGTCGCTGCCCATATGGCCTCCATTATTAAAGATGTGAACCCTTCCTTAATCATCACATTCTACCCAGGCTATGCCGTGCATCCGGACCATGATGCTACAGGGGCAGCCGTTATTCGGGCAGTTAGAGAAATGCCCGCTGAAGAACGTCCAAAGGTTCATTGTGTGGCCTTTTCCCATAATTGTGAGGAGGAAATCGGCCAGGCAGATGTCGTTCATGATGTATCTGCTTTTGTTGATAAAAAGCTCGCTACCATTAAAGCACATGTATCGCAAACACAGCTGGTCGTGAGCCAGATGGCGATAAACCTGGAGAACCAAGATCCTGAGTATGTAGCCAGATTTCATAACGAGCGTTTTTGGACCTACACGTTCTAGGGCCTTTCATGCAAAAAAGCAGTTTTTCTCGCATCACTGAGAAAAACTGCTTTTTTTTGTCTAATTACTCACTTTTTCCGCCTTCAAGCATTTCCTTTAAATACTCAAGCTGAAATCCGTCTTCCTTTTTGATCATATTAACGATTAATCTCTTTGTTAATTTCATCCTAAGTCCGCTCGTCTTCACAAAGGCATCAAGTTCCACCTGGGTTCCTTCCTCAATCTCATGGAAGGTGTAGGCGTACTCGGTAATCAAGCCATTGGAATTGCTCCTCGTTGTGAAGGCTTGATCCTGTTTATATTCAATAAACTCAATTTCTGCATTCACGGTATTCCCTCGGACGGACCGGCTTTCCTTAAACTTTGTTCCTTTGCCAATCGGTCCTTCGGTGAGTTTTTCCATTTTCACGACATTGGGCATGAGTTCAGGAACATTCTCCATACTGGCCATGTAATGAAATACTTCTGAAACCGGTTTATGAATAATTACACTAGAACGGAAATCTGCCATAGATAAAGCACCTCTGTACCCTTTTAAATACCTTTATTATACATAACTCTATTAGAATTAACTATTAGAGTTTATGATGAAAAAGGGAGCAAAAGCGGCACCAATCCGTAATTATAATGTTTTTTCCGCTAATTTCGAGAAGTCCATCCTTTTTTAGCTTAGAAAAAACCCGGCTGACACTTTCTCTCGTTGTTCCAACTAAGGTTGAGAATTCTTGTACGGTTATCGGAAGCTCAATATGCATTCGGTTACAATGATTGGCACCAAACTTTTCAGCCAAACGTTCTAATGCCCGCACCGTTTTCATATACACATCCAGTAAAGCAACATCCCGTAGAATCGAAGTAAAATCACGCAGCTGCACACTCATATAGCGAATCATCTGAACCGCCAACTCCGGGGAAACCAGAAACTCTTGCTCCAAGTCTTCCGTTTTCAAAAAATACACTTCTCCGTCCTGAATCATGGTCGCGGTTGCTGGATAGCAAGTTCCCTCCTCATTAAATAAGCATGCCTCAGCGAAGACCTCCCCCTTCTTCTTAATACAAGTGATCATCTCATTCCCTTGATCGTCCTGCTTTGTTAATTTGACAATGCCTGAATGAACAAAGAATATTCCTTCTGCTTTATCATATTCGGAAATAACTTTTTCCCCTTTTTTATAAGGTTTTTTACTAATTCTTTTATGAAGCAGCTGGTAAGATTCTTTTGGGAGATCTTTAAATATCTCAATTTTTTCTAAAAAATGTTCAATATCAGACTGACGCACTGAACTGCTCATACCGAAACACCTCCTCCATGTTACTCTACATAACATTCTATCGAGATTGCTTCTTGCTGAGTGTGATTAATTTCACACTCTGATATGCATATTCAATATTTAATTAAGATTAGTAAAAAATGAGTGATTACTCACTTTACAAATTCCGGTATTTTTCATACACTAATAATGAGTGATTACTCACTTTAAAAAGAGAGGTGTCGACAGTGGAAAATAATATTGTTTCAATTCGCCATGTGTCTAAAGCTTTTGGTAAACACGAAGTACTGAAAAACATCAGCTTAGAGATCGCTTCGGGAGAGATTTTTGGCCTTCTTGGCCCTTCTGGCGCCGGAAAAACGACATTAGTTAAACAGCTGGTCGGACTTGATCTCCCAACGGATGGTGAAAACTTCATTTTTCAAAAGAAAATGCCTAATCTCAAGCTCATTGAAAAAATTGGGTATATGGCCCAGTCGGATGCTCTATATGGAGAGCTTTCCGCAAAGGAAAATCTTGAATTCTTCGCAGCCCTCTACGGTTTAAAAGGGGGAAAGCGAAAGGAACGGATGCGTGAGGTCATGGAAACCGTCTCCCTTTCTGAACATGTAAATAAGCTAGTTTCTGCCTATTCTGGCGGAATGAAACGCCGCCTCTCGCTGGCAATTTCCCTTTTACACGAGCCGAAGCTGCTTATTCTTGACGAACCGACAGTCGGTATTGATCCTGTCTTAAGAAAGAGCATTTGGGAAGCTTTTTATAAGCTGAAGGATGCGGGCACAACGATTATTGTTACAACCCATGTGATGGATGAAGCAGAGAAATGTGACCGGCTCGGCATGATCCGAGATGGGAAGCTCATTGCTGTTGGCACCCCTGAAGAATTGAAGGAAAAAACAAATTCCCATAATATCGAAGAAGCTTTCCTTGTGTATGGAGGTGCTGAAGGATGAGAATTTCCGCATTAGTTATTCGAATTCTACGCCAAATCATCCGTGATAAACGGACAATGGCTCTATTAATCTTTGCTCCCATTCTTGTCCTTTCCATGCTCTATTTAGTTTTTAATGGAACTGATTATGAGCCGAAAATTGGTTTAGTAGATGTACTTGAGCAAATAGCAGATCAGCTAGATTTAGATCATGCTGATGTTACGCAATATGACTCTATTCAAAAAGCTGAGAAGGATTTAGCAGATAAAAAATTAGATGGATATATCCTGTTTGAGAATCAGCAGCCTGCTGTATTCCTTGAAGGAAGTGATCCAGGTGCAAACGGCTCTGTATTAAAATGGCTGCAGGATGCACTAAAGCCTTTACAGCAAGGAGGGCCACAAAAGGCGGCAGAGGTGCATTATTTATATGGTTCTAGTGATATGGGGCAATTTGATTACTACGGTCCGATTCTCTTAGGATATTTCGTCTTCTTCTTCGTATTCCTTATAGCCGGTGTCTCCTTTTTGCGCGAAAGAACGACAGGAACGCTGGAAAGGTTATTATCAAGTCCTTTGAGAAAATGGGAAATTGTCATGGGATATGTGATCGGTTTTGGAATATTTACAATGATCCAGGCCGCCGTTATTGCATGGTATTCCATCTATGTACTAGGCATGTTGATGGAGGGCATCTTCATCTACGTCCTGATCATCACCTTACTCGTTTCCCTTACAGCCTTAACATTGGGAACTTTATTATCATCCTTTGCCAATAATGAGCTGCAAATGATTCAATTTATCCCGCTCGTGATTGTTCCGCAACTGTTCTTTTCCGGTTTATTTAACCCTGACACCATTTCGAAGTGGCTCAGCTGGATTGGTCCTTTGACCCCTCTTTATTATGCGAATGAGGCGCTGCGAAATGTCATGATCAGAGGCTTTGGCTTGGATATGATTTATCAGGACTTACTAATGTTGGCTGGATTTTCCTTGCTATTTATGATACTTAATGTTGCTGCACTAAGAAAATACCGAAGGATTTGAACAATCTGTTGTTTATTTCCTTCCTCATCTGAACTTCATTTATAATGAAATGATCAGGATGAGTGTAAAAAGGAGTTGTTCATCATAGCTGAACAGGATTTATTGATTACCCAACTTTTCGACAATGAAGAAGAGTTAACAGATAAGCAGAAAAGAATTATCATCGCCGCCATCGAATCATTTTCTGAAAAAGGCTATGCCGCTACCTCAACGAGTGAAATTGCTAAAAAAGCGGGAGTCGCTGAAGGTACGATTTTCAGGCACTATAAAACAAAAAAAGATTTGTTATTAGGCATTGTCGCTCCTACTATGGCCAAATTGCTGGCCCCATTTGTCATTAAGGACTTGAATAAGGTGTTGGATACGAAATATGAGAGGTTTGAAGATTTTCTTAGAGCGATGATAGAAAATCGCGTGATCTTTTTAAAGAAAAACCTGCCTCTCTTAAAAATAGTAATCCAGGAAATCCCTTTTCACCCTGAGCTGAAGGAGCAATTTTTCGAGCATATTGCCAAGAAGGTCTTTGACCGCTATATAAAAGTAACAGAATACTATCAGGAAAAGGGCCAAATTATTGAGATCCTGCCCCAGCAGGTTATTCGGTTAACCGTTACTACCATTATTGGCTACCTTTTCAGCAGATACATCCTATTTCCAGATTCCCAATGGAACGATGAAGAGGAAATTGAACTAACCATTCAATTTCTCATGCGCGGGCTAGCACCAAATTAAAATTTGGGGCTAGTCAATGTCCGTTGTCAGTGGACAAACAAACATGTCAATCCATATAAAAAGAGAATTGTCCTCTCTGTTATGATTAACAGAAAGGAACAATTCTCTTTTCATTTATAACTCAATTTAGCAAACTTCTGCTATATGCCTAGTTAACGTTAACTATTAAAAAGCACACTGCCAATCGTACGTTGGTCCTCCTGAACAAACAACAGGATTTTTCCACGGTCCAGTTTCATTTCGTACACATCTGCTTCCTCCTTGGAAAGCCCCATCTCTTGTATTTTATTACGGAGAGTATCCCCTTTGCCTTCAAACAAATTCTTTACAGCTGTCCCCACACCTTCTTCCTTTATACCAATCGTATTAATACCTAATTGCCTTGCTATTTCATCCGTCCGACTCTTTTCATGAGCCAACACATACATATCATCTGGCTGGACTCCACTGAATTCAAATGCTTTAACCTCATTTAAGACTTGAACCACATCATTACATTCTCGAACGATTAATTTTGTATTCATTGAATTCCCTCCATTAAAATTTATTAAGCAGCCTCGAATTTCCCCAAATAACCTTTACATCGGAAGATCGTGCAGATAGAATTGGTTCTTTTTTCTCCTGCTCAACATTCTTTTCATCATTCTTCGCGCAGGGGGAGATTCTTGATCAACCACACTGCCTAACAGATAGTTAGACATTCCCATTGTCAAAATTTCAGTAATAAAACGATTATTCATTTTCTTACCTCCCTTTAGTTTGACTTAAGAGACTGCCTTTTCGGTTGCTCGCTGCAACCTTGCTTAATGTGTACCACCGTCTATGAAATCTAAAACTATTATTTTCGTATTTAATATTTCTGTAACGAGAATGAAAAGAGAGACTACTAGATTTCATGTTTTGATAGAAAAGCTGAAGGGTATACATATGATAAATAACAGGAGGTGAAATGAAGCAGGATCAAATCCAAAATTTTAAGAGGAGGAGTTACTATGAGACAAGCCTTACGTATGACATCCGTAATGGCGGCAGGAGCTGGTGTATCAGCTGCTGCGATATGGTTATCTTCTAAACCCAATAGATTAAAGGCCGGAAATGTACTAAGAGACTGGAAGCGAAAAATCAAACCATCTCCATTAGATAAAAGTAAAATTCTCCCGATTGAGAAGGCGGGAAACCCTCATCCACAAGATATTGAGGACAATAAAATGGTCGATGAGGGAGCCTTGTATTCGGTCAAGTATTATAATCAAAAAATGCAATAAAAGGTTGGGCCTTGGGCCCCAACCTTTTTTTATTGAGATGATAACGGGATTCGATATAATTTATCATCCCTCTCAAGCGGATTTCCGCGACCATCTGTATTATTGCTAATAAAATACAGTGTATTGTCCTTGATGAACACATCCCGTATTCGCCCAAGACCTGTAA
This sequence comes from Bacillus sp. JJ1532, assembly GCF_036965085.1. NCBI lineage: Bacteria > Bacillati > Bacillota > Bacilli > Caryophanales > Bacillaceae > Bacillus > Bacillus sp. JJ1532. Next base: position 83,940 of record NZ_JBALOW010000011.1, on the reverse strand, counting down.
TGATTTCGCGCTGCTCTCCCGTTTGCAGATTAAATTCTATTACAGCATTTCCTCTTAATGCCGAAACATAAAGGTTTCCATTAGCCAACGCCATGCCCGAGGGAGCCCATGTATGGTTGGAACCAGAGGTAAATAACGGTGACTCCATGCCCGCTCTTTTCTCTGTCCCTTTGATGAGCGGCCATCCGTAATTTTTTCCGGCCTGTATTAAATTAATTTCATCATTGGCTGAAGGTCCATGCTCACTTTCATAAAGTGCACCATCTGCAGTCCAAGCAAGACCTTGAGGATTGCGATGTCCATAGCTATATACGTAGGAATTCGGAAATGGGTTATCATTTGGGATAGAGCCGTCCAAATTCATTCTTATGATTTTTCCACCTAAAGAGCCGAGATCCTGAGCGATTTCCGGACTCGTAGCGGCATCCCCTGTTGTGGCATACAGTTTGCCATCCGGCCCAATTTTCAGTCTGCCGCCGTGATGAAATTGTCCGCTCGGTATTTTATCTAAGAGCAGGCGCTTTTCCCGCCAAACTTGATTTTCAAGTTGGAGCACGACAATTCGGTTAAACTGACCAGTCTGATCCGTGTAGGTGTAATAGGCAAAGGCTTCATTTGTTTGTAAAAAGTCTGGTGAAAGCACAAATCCTAAAAACCCGGCCTCAGCAGCCGTAGCAAGCGGTTTTTCGAATACAACCTTTTGCCGCTCCGTTTTTTCCTCTTCCACTTTCACAACAGCCCCTGGCCTTTCCGATAGGTAAAAGCTATTGCCAACTAAAGAAATCGACCACGGAATTTGCAGCTCATCTGCCACAACTTGAGGTGCTGTTACTGGAATACTCGCTTCCTGGTCCTCAACATCCTTCTTCCCTTCATCGGAACATCCGATCATGATCATACATGCTAGAAATATTATCGATACGATACGAACCATTTCTATCCTCCCTTCGAACACAATGCTTTTCATTACCCAGTTTCGGCTTTTACCGAATGCCTAAACGCTTTTTCAGTCCTTAAATATATTTACTTCCTTCCCTAACACTTAAGCTAGCAAGAGTAGTCGATTCGATAAACTCCTTTACAGATTCCGGATTCGTTTTTGAGTACTCCCTTAAAGCCCAGCCAATCGCTTTTTGAATAAAAAACTCCTTACTGTCTTTATTATGCTCGATGTAGCGATATAAGAGCTTTTCATCTGTTTGATTCTTATATTTTAGCTGAAAAAGAATAGCGGTTCTTCGCAGCCAGAGGTGATCCCCATAAGCCCAGCCCTCAATAGTTTCAGTAATTACCTCCGGATGCTTTTCAGCTATTGCCCCCACAGCTTTTGATGCGAGCAAATCAACCGTATCCCACCATGGCTTTGTTGTAATTAATTGCTCTATCAATGAGATATGCTGCTTGTCCAGCTGTTTCAAACATCTCTCTAAATAATCCATAGCAGCATATTGATATTCTCGCTCTTCTTTCTCCCATAAAGCTAGGACAAATTCTGGCTGAAAGTCTTGCTTTAACAGCCCGCTTTCCTGAAAAAGCTGCCTAACTAATCCCTTCCGATCAGGCGACTTAATCCCGAGAAAAGGAAAATGGTTTTTCATATAAGCTTCCATTGGGCCGGCTTTCTCCGGATCCCTGTTCTGTTCAAAAAGTTCAACTAATAATTGGATCATTTTTATTTACCTCAAGTTCTTTTTACTAATATTGTAGCTTATTCATTCAGAAAGAAAACAGCACAACTCCACTTTATAAAAGTTTATACTTGCTTCTTACGTAACGTTAGGTTTTATGATAGAGATAGAAATTATTGGAGGGGGAATCAACCGCATGTCTGCTAACTATTCAATCGGTCAATTTGCCAAAAAAACAGGTTCGACAGTAAGGACTCTGCATTACTATGATGAAATTGGTTTGTTAAAGCCCACCCTAATAACCGAGTCTGGCAGGAGATTTTATTCTGACGAGGATTTAATTAAACTGCAAAAAATCGTTTCACTCAAATATTTAGGCTATCCCCTTGAGAAAATCAGTGAGTTTATTCATTTGCAGGATTGGAGTTTAAAAGACTCACTAACCTTTCAAAAAAGTGAAATGCTGCAAAAGAAACAGCAGCTTGAAAACGTCATTCGGGCACTCGATCATGCCCTGCATATGATGGACAAGAATGAAGAGGTTGATTCTTCCATTTTTATTTCCCTAATTAAAAATATTCAAATGGAAAACGAGCATAAGGAATGGCTGAAAGAAATTATACCGGAAGAGAAGGTTGAGAAAATGTATAGCATTCCTGAGGAAAAGCAGCTTGAAATGAATCAGAAAACACTTGTTGTTTTTTCCGAACTAAAGGAGCTATATGGACTAGATCCTGCAAACGAACAAGTTCAAAGGCTAATAGGAGATTATATGGAATTAGTGAAAGAACTCACAGGGGACGACCATAATCTCGTTCAAGACCTGCTTGATAGCGGGGGCGAAATAGAGGATGATCCCATCCTGTTTCACTCCCCTTTTTCAGCCGAGGAGGAAAAGTGGCTTACAAAAGCGATGGAAATATTTTTAAAGGAAATGGGGTTTGAATTCAATGAAAGTTCGGGGAAAGAGTAATAGCCAAGCCACCACAAATTGGAAAGCCTTTTCGCAGTTATTAAAAGAAGCAAATCCTCCGAAGTTGATTTTCATCGTAGCAATTGTCCTAAGCCTAATCGAAACCGGAGCCGGTCTAATCGTTCCCCTTTTTACAAAGTCACTCGTTGACCAACTGGCTGCTTCAGCACTGGAAACATCTTTGATTATACTTCTAGCGGCAGCATTTATTGTCCAGACGATTTCTTCCGGATTTTCATTTTATTTTATGACCTACATCGGGGAGGCGATTGTCGCTTCCATTCGCAAGCGGCTATGGGAGCAAATTTTACTTCTCCCCATTCCCTTTTTCGATAAACATCAATCGGGAGATACGATGAGCCGGGTTACACAGGATACGAATATAGTAAAAAATTTAATTACCCAGCATTTAATCACCTTTTTAACTGGGCTCATTTCGATTATCGGGGCAATCGCTATCCTTCTAATGATCGATTGGAAAATGACGTTGATCATGATTATTTCTGTCCCGCTTTCCATCGGGCTCATTATGCCTTTAGGTCAAAAAATGTATAAAATTTCTAAAGCTACCCAAGATGAAATGGCCGACTTTTCCGCAAATCTTGGACGTGTTCTTACTGATATTCGTCTCGTTAAGTCCTACCATGCGGAAAACGCTGAAAAGATCCGCGGGGAAAAAGGGATTAAGCACCTTTTCCAATTTGGCCTTAGGGAGGCAAAGATACAAGCTATTATCTCACCTTTTATGACCTTTATTATGATGCTTGTCCTTGTCATCCTAATTGGCTACGGAGGAGTTAGAGTTGCATCAGGAGAATTATCAGCAGGATCCCTCGTTGCTATTATTATTTACATGTTCCAAATTGTCGTGCCGTTTACCCAAATGGCCTCATTTTTTACCGCTTTTCAGAAAGCAATTGGGGCTACTGAGCGTATACAGGGAATTCTTGCTCTTGAGAAAGAACCGTCTGAACAGAATTTAATTGTAAAAGACCCGGCCCAAGATATATATTTTACAAATCTATCTTTCTCTTATAATGAAAATCCTATCATCAAGAATATTCATTTAACAATACCCGCTGGAAAAACAACGGCTATTGTTGGACCGAGCGGAGGTGGAAAGACTACCCTTTTTGCCTTGCTTGAGCGCTTTTATGAGCCTAATAGCGGGGAAATTCTGCTCGGTGACACAAATATTAATGAATTCAACCTTCTTTCCTGGAGAAGCCAGATTAGCTATGTCTCACAGGAAAGCCCGCTTATGTCTGGCACGATTAAAGACAATATCGTTTATGGATTAGAGAGGGGAGTTTCTGATCAAGAACTGAAGGAAGCCGCTGAGCTTGCCCACGCAGCAGAATTTATTAATCAGCTGCCAGACGGCTATGAAACGGAGGTAGGAGAAAGAGGGATAAAGCTTTCCGGTGGTCAAAGACAAAGGATTGCCATTGCCAGAGCCATCATTCGAAATCCGAAAATCCTTCTCCTTGACGAAGCAACTTCTAATTTAGATAGTACATCCGAGCACTTCGTCCAGAATGCCCTTAAGAACCTTATGGCCAACCGAACTACTTTAGTTATTGCCCATCGTTTATCAACGATTATCGACGCTGATCAAATTGCCGTTATGGATGCTGGAACGATCACAGGTACCGGAACACATATCGAATTGCTGCAATCTCATCCTCTATACCGGGAGCTTGCAGAACAGCAGCTTGAATACTCGGAGTAATAAAGAATGGGATGGCCTTACTTATATAGGGCCGCCCTTTTTCTTATTCCAATTTAGGAGATAACCATCTTTCAACCATTGGGACAAACTGTTCACCGATATATCAATCCGTCCAAATGATCGTTCTAGCAGCGCATATTATTTTCTAATTGGAAAAGACGGGCCAGCGAAGGTCCGTCTTTATAGCTGCTTAACTGTCCTCTCCATGCGCACAGTATTAATTAACTGGTACCTTGCACCGATTTTAGAAGCATTGGAAGGAGCGGACGCTGCGCAGGTCTATTCCGAAGTATACCCAGCGATTTCTCCTCCAGCGCCAGCCAGCAACTGAATCCCTTCCGACAAAGACTGGATAGAACCAGAAGCTCCGGCCATTATGAAGCCACATATAAGTAAAACGGAATAAACATCTTCTAATTGCTCCTGGATCCACTGCAAAGGTAGTAGCTTGCTGCATTTGCGGTGTGAAGGCTGGCGGCGGTGATGTTGGAGGGCCCCCTTGCTGTCCGCCACCTGTCGGCTGACCTGGCGAGAATCCTGGCTGGCCTGGAGGAAATCCTGGTTGCTGACCCGGTGGGAATCCTGGTTGCTGACCCGGTGGAAATCCTGGTTGGCCCGGCTGGAAACCTCCTGGAGGGTACCCCGGAGGTCCAGATCCCCCGCCCGGAAATATTCTGTTATAAATAGCATTCTGCTCTGCATTCAAAGGAAATGAATAGGGATAGTAGCTGTAATCCATAAATTTTGTATCTCCTCTCATTTTACATTCCTTCTAATGTATGCAAAACGCCTACTTTGGGTGTTTGACTGCTTATAATAATCTTTTGCAAGGTTCGTTCACTTGTGTGTGGGCCGTGTCTTTAATGAAAAAATATAAAAAATCAAATAAACTATTAACCTTGCAGCTATTAATTTCTTTCAGACACTTGCAGAATTTCAGCCCTGATATCATTCCGCATCCGGTCAACCATTTTAAAATCCATCGCTCCAATATAAATTTTTTCTAATTCCTCACGCTGTGCTTTTGCCTGAGCTAAATAGGAAATAGCCTCTTTCATTTTTGCCTTATATTGCTGGCTAATTTCTTTAATTTGCTCAGCAAAAATTTCATCCGTACCTGGGGTGACAATGATTTCATACGTATCAATAATTTCATCTCCCCCACGATCTGGAAAGTATTCATGTGGACTGGTGCTGTCGAAGATCGCCAGACCGAGCTCGCGAAAGATCAACATATCGAGACTGTGCGGGTCAAATCCGCAATGGTAAATTTCTAGATCGAATCCTCGTTCTTCTGCCACTTTAGCTAATTTTTTTAGCATCGTGGACTTTCCTGTACCCGCACGGCCCTTAACAAAATATCGTTTAGGAAGGCCTTCTGTCAGGTTTTGAACGAAATCAACCGCCCCAATTGGTGTTGCTGCTCCAAGGAAGCGATGCTTAACATTGGAAGCCTTATTTAATTGCATATTCCCAAAGAATCCCTTCAATAGCTTATTTGTAAGCTGATCCGCTTTCGCAAAATCCATATTTTCTATATAAACGTTTTCCCACTTATCATGAATTTTCAGTGCTTCTGCTAATTTGCTATAGGCCATTTCAAAGGAATGGCTTACCTGCTCATTAATTTGCGTAATTTCCTCTTTTTGCTCTGCTAAAGCCTTCGAATCCCAGGCCTCACCTAGGTTGACATACTCCTCCACGGCACCTGGGGCCTTTGGTTCAATGACATGAGGGGCTGTTCCATCGACAATTCCCACCTTCAAAGCGGGAATAATAACACCATCAATCGAGTTATTGTCCGATGAGCAATGGATATACTCTAGATCATATCCCTTCTCTGCCCATTCCGAACCAATGGCTTTCATAAGAGAGGACTTTCCCGTTCCAGGACCGCCTTTTAAGATGAATAATCGTTCAAGTCCTTGCAGGTTAGACTCAAACAAGCTGTAAAAACCACGTGCTGTATTTCCACCGCCAAAGTAATTTAAAATTTTTCCAGCCACAATTACACGTCCTTTCCCGTTCATTTGCCTGAATTGTTTTTCACCTTTACCATATGCAAATGGGGATTGATGGGTGAATGCCTACTTAGACGAGGAAAAAAATCCCCTAAAAAAAACCACAGCCCCAAGTCTGTGGTAAATAATCCATTAAATGTGTTCAATTTTTACAAATATCCTTCAACTGAGCTTGTATGACCTGAATCAGGTCCTCCATTCTAACTTCAATCTGAATGCCAATTTTCCCGCCGCTCACAATGATGGACTGAAGCTCTGATGCCTGAATATCAATAAAGCTTGGATATTGCTTTTTCATGCCAACTGGTGAGCAACCGCCGCGGATATAGCCTGTTAGCGTCTGAATATCCTTGACCGCAATCATTTCGATTTTCTTCTCTCCAGCTGCCTTGGCGGCTTTCTTTAAGTCTAGCTCAGCCTCGACCGGAATAATATACACATAAATTTGTTTGCTAGTTCCATGTGCTACCAGTGTTTTATAAACTTCTCTCGGCTCTCTATTGATTTTCTGCGCTACTGAGACACCGTCAATTTTTCCATCCTGATTGTCATAGGTGATTAATTCATATTTCACTTTTTTCGAATCGAGAATGCGCATGGCATTCGTTTTCCCTTGTGCCATCATCGTGCTCCTTACGAGGTTTTTCCTTTATTTTATCACGTAACGGAATGACAAATATATACTCGAGCTTCATAAGGATTAAAAGAAAACATGGACTGTAAGCTGTGTTTTTCCACTGAATAATTATTTAAAAGAAGCTGGTCTGAGCTTAGGCTCCATTCATTTAACTGAAACTTCGCCTGCCGATCGGACAAATTTGTGAGAACCACCGCTTTTTCACCCTTAAATGTCCGTGTATAGGCAAAAATTTGTTTATTCTCCTCCAAAATTAGATCATATTGACCATAACTAAATACTTCATGCTGTTTCTTCAATTGAATCATTTTTCTATAAAAAGAAAGAACCGACCCTTCATCCCGAAGCTGTGTTTCCACATTCAATTCTTTATTATTCGGATTTACCTTCATCCATGGGGGTACGGTGCTAAATCCAGCATGTTCTTCCGCTGACCACTGCATAGGTGTTCGGCTATTATCACGAGAGGAGGCCCAAATAATCTTCATGATTTCCTGATTCTTTAGTCCTTCGCTTTGCTTCTTTTTATAGAGGTTTTTCGTTGCCACATCATCATAATCATCAATGGATGAGAAGCAAACATTCGTCATACCGATTTCCTGCCCTTGATAAATAAACGGCGTCCCTTTCATGAAAAAATACATCGCTCCAAAGGCTGTCGCACTCTCACGCCAATATTCCCCGTCATCCCCCCAGGTTGAAACAACACGAGGTTTATCGTGATTTTCAATAAATAAAGCATTCCATCCATCCAACTCCAAGCCTTTTTGCCATTTAGTCAGCACCTTTTTCAATTCAATGATATCTAGCTCTGTGTCCTTATCTTCCGGGTCCCAAAGACCGAGATGCTCAAATTGAAAAATCATATCCATGACGCCCTGCTTTTGTCCAACCCATTGTCGGGCATTCTTTACTGTCACTCCATTTGCTTCCCCAACCGTCATCACATTTGAATTTCCATAGGTCCGTTCCTTAAACTCTTTCAATAGCTCATGAATACCCTTTTGATTCAAATGCATCTGGAAAGACGGGACATACTTTAATTTCTTAGAATTAGGCAAATTGGGAAGACCCGCCCGCTTTTTAATATGGCTGATCGCATCGATTCGAAAACCGTCAATTCCCTTTTGAATCCACCAATTAACAATTTCATACAAAGCCTCGCGAACTTCACCATTCTCCCAGTTTAAATCCGGCTGTCTAACCGAAAAAAGGTGAAGGTAATATTGCTTTGTTTTCTCATCGTATTCCCATGCCGATCCGCCAAAAATACTTTCCCAGTTATTCGGCTCACGTCCATTTTTCCTGTCACGCCAAATATACCAATCTCTCTTCGGGTGATCCTTTGAGAGCCTGGATTCAATAAACCATGGATGCTCGTCACTTGTATGATTTAGAACAAGATCAATGATTAACTTCATGCCTCGTTTGTGTACCGCTTCGAGAAGCTGATCAAACTCCTTCATTGTTCCAAAGTCTTCCATAATATCCTGATAGTCCGAAATATCGTAGCCATTATCGTCATTTGGGGATTTAAACACAGGGCAAATCCAGATGGCATCCACGCCTAATTTCTGGATATAGTCCAGCCTTTGAATGATTCCTTTGAGATCACCAATCCCATCTCCATTCGAATCCTGAAAGCTCCGTGGATAGATCTGATAGACAACCGCTTCCTTCCACCATTCCTTCATTCAGCAGCACCCTCTCTGTTTATAGTTTATCCAAGAGAGTTATATAAAAAATGTGAAAAAACAAATTGATCATTAGCGGCGTTTTGTAACCCCTTCTTAACCTTTTATCCTTTGATTTAAGCTATGATTTAGAGAGGTATGAAATAAATTACTTTTAACACCATTTTCCAGGTGGGCAGGCATATATTTTAATATAAAAATCTCTTTACCTATTGTATTGAAAAAATCTAGGTTTATGATTTTTACATAACTTACGGAGCATCACCAACCTCCTATCCTTGGGCAAAAGATGTCTGGCAATTCATACAATTTTTCTCTAAAAATGGTATTATATTGTTAAGTGGCTATTTTCCTAAAGGTAGTTTAAAAACACGAGGGGTTTTTATTAAACAGTACATTTTCCTAATCCTTTAAATTAACTACATAAATCCTGTAACTAAGAATGAGTAAATCATTATTAAGGAGTATTCATGATGAATAAAATTATTTTAGATAATCAGTTATTATTCATCCATGCCTTTGAACATGCGGGAATAGGAATGGCACTCATCTCATTGGATGGAAAAATAGTAAAGGCGAATCAGTCTTTATGTGACAGTTTGGGCTATGAAGAAAACGAGCTGTTACAAGTAACGATTATGGATATCATTCCTCCAGAGGATTTAGAAATAGATGAACATATCGTTCAAGTTCTTTTCGAAGGGAAAAAGAATTCATATCAAATGGAAAGACGTTATATCCATAAGAACCAACGGTATATTTGGGGGTTAATGAGCGTCTCATTAGTGAGAGATGAGGACGGGATCCCCTTATTCTATATCAGTCAGATTCAAGATATCACTGCCCGAAAGTTAGCGGAAGAAAACCTGCGTGAAAGCGAGGGCAGATATCACCGCTTAGTAGAGGAATCCCCGGATGGCGTCATTATTTTAAAAGATGAAAAATGTATTTTTATTAACGCAACAGGGATCGAGATGCTTGGGTTGCAGCATAAAGAAAATATTATCGGGAGACCGATTTATGACTTTATTTTGTATCAGGACCATGAGTGTTTTAAACAGCGCAATCTACATATTCATTCTGTTGGTCCATTTGAAAAGAAATTCATTCGCATGGATGGAAAGATTATTCATATTGAATTAAAAACGATTCCAACCATATTTGAAAATGAACCGGCCATCCACATGATTATGCGTGATGTCAGTGATAGAGAAAAGACAAAGGAATTGATGATTAATTCCGAAAAGCTAACAATTGCCGGCCAGTTAGCAGCCGGAATTGCACATGAGGTCAGGAATCCTTTAACAGCCATAAAAGGCTTCTTCCAAATGATGGAGAGCGATTTTAAGCAAAATAAAATATACTTCGATGTCATTAACTCAGAAATTAATCGAATTGAAACGATTCTAAACGAGTTATTATGGCTGGCCAAGCCCCAAGAATCAAAATTAGCCCAGAAAAATATTGAGGTTGTATTAAACCATGTCCTCACATTATTAGAAACCCAAACAAATTTAAATAATATCCAAATCATCAAGACGATCGAGCAAAACCTGCCCATTATTAATTGTGATGAAAACAAATTAAAGCAAGTGTTTATCAATTTTCTTAAAAATGCAATCGAGGCCATGCCCAAAGGCGGTGCCATACATATTGATATTCGACAGCAGCATCCTGCCTGGATCATGATTCAGATCACTGATGAAGGTTCAGGGATCCCAGAACATTTACTTACTCGAGTCGGGGAGCCTTTCTTCACAACGAAGGAGAAAGGAACGGGGCTAGGATTAATGATTTGCAAAAACATTATTGCAGAGCATGAAGGAGAATTCATGATCGAGAGTTCATCCAAAGGGACCCATGTCAAAATCCTTTTGCCATACTCGAAATAATTCAAGCAGGAGGTCTTCCCTCCTGCTTGAATTATTTATTCCGTCTTGGCAAATGTGCTAGGCATGACAACCGCGATGACTTCGCCGCGGGCACATACCACATCCTCGGCAAACACTTCGATGTCAACCTTCCACTTTTTCGGATGTATTTCGGTTACAGCGCCTATTGCTTTTAAGGGGACATCTTGAGGGGTCGGTTTAAGAAAGTCAACCTTTAAGGAGCCTGTTACAAATCGCGGCGGCTCCGCTCCATCCCCAATCTCATGCCCATTTTTACGGTGCAGAGCCAATGCGGCAGATCCTGTTCCATGACAATCAATGAGTGATGCAATTAAACCTCCATAAACAAACCCCGGAATGGCGGTATGTTCTTCTTTAGGCGTATACAATGTTACCGTCTTTTCCCCTAACCAGCCCGTTCTAAAATGGTGGCCATTCTCGTTTAAGCGGCCACACCCATAGCACCAGGCAAAGTCATCCGGATAAATATCTTGAACTGCATGAAGTACCTTATTTTTCATCCCTTCTCCCCCTTTTCAGAAAATTATAACATAACGCTGAAAGATCACGGCCACTTTTAATTTTACTAGAATTTTTTTGGGGAATATTCCGCCTTATCATAATAAATTTATTATTTTAAAAAAACTTATTTTTAATTACTCTTTTTACATTAAAGCTTATATTACCAACGATTAACGCGATTTCATCATCCCCTGTTAAAAAATAGTTTTTGACAATTTAAAACTATCAAAAGTATTATAGTATAATATTACTCGTTTTTTAAACGAATAGCTTTCTGTAAAATTGCAAATTATAGAAAAAAGTAAGGAGGATATTTACATGTCTAAAATAGATAAGGAACAAATTGTAGCAAGCGTTCCTCAGAAGGGATTTTTCGGACATCCTAAAGGATTGTTCACCCTTTTCTTCACAGAATTTTGGGAGCGTTTCTCTTATTATGGAATGAGGGCCATTCTAGTTTTCTATATGTACTATGAAGTGTCAAAAGGCGGATTAGGTATTGACCAGCCTACTGCCCTTGCCATTATGTCCATATACGGATCATTAGTATATATGTCAGGAATCATTGGCGGCTGGTTAGCCGACAGAGTATTCGGAACGTCCAAAGCCGTTTTCTACGGCGGGATTTTGATTATGTTTGGTCATTTAGCCTTAGCTATCCCTGGAAATATCACACTTTTCTTTATTTCCATGGTACTGATTGTACTTGGTACAGGTTTATTGAAACCAAACGTTTCAAGTGTAGTTGGGGAAATTTATAGCGAAGAAGATAATCGCCGAGATTCCGGCTTCAGTATTTTCTACATGGGCATTAACCTTGGAGGGTTCCTTGCACCACTAATTGTCGGAAGTACAATGGGTTATAGCTTCCATTTAGGCTTCGGTATAGCTGCTGTCGGAATGTTTTTAGGGTTATTAGTATTTATGTTTACAAAGAAAAAAAATCTTGGTCTAGCTGGCACCATTGTACACAATCCACTTTCACCAGCTGAGAAGAAAAAGACCATTACGATATTTGGATTAGTTGCCGTTATTATTGCTATTATTTGTGCAATTGCCATTCCAGCCGGGTATCTAACGTTTGATAGCTTTATTGCACTTGTAGGAATTTTGGGTATTTTGATTCCAACTGCTTATTTCGTTGTCATGTATCGCAGTAAAAAAACAACAGATGTAGAACGCTCAAGAATCATTGCCTATATTCCACTTTTCATTGCTTCCGTCATGTTCTGGGCCATCGCAGAGCAAGGTTCTACCATCCTTGCAGCTTATGCGGATACTCGGACACAGTTAAACTTTGCAGGAATTACGATTTCACCAGCTTGGTTCCAATCATTAAACCCGTTGTTTATTATTGTTTTGGCACCAGTATTTGCTTGGGGTTGGGTGAAACTAGGAAATCGCCAGCCATCTATCCCGCAAAAATTCTCGATAGCTTTACTTTTCGCTGGTATATCATTCCTTGTAATTCTTTTACCAGCGTACTTTGGCGGTACTGATACATTGGTTAATCCATTATGGCTTGTCCTAAGTATATTCATCGCCGTCCTTGGTGAATTATGTTTATCACCAGTTGGTCTATCTGCTACGACTAAACTAGCGCCTGCAGCCTTCTCAGCGCAAACGATGAGCTTATGGTTCTTATCAAACGCTGCTGCTCAAGCTATTAATGCACAAATTGTTAAATTTTACACACCTGAAACAGAAATGGCTTACTTCGGTATCATTGGTGGAGCATCCATCGTACTCTCCATCATCCTATTTATCTTAGCTCCGAAAATTGAGGGCTTTATGAAAGGGATTCGTTAATTTTAGAAGTGCTTGTCATTTAATGAAAAGAAGCAAGGAGTCCTTGCTTCTTTTTTGTTTTTCCTATCCGAAGAAAAACATAATATATATTTATTATTTCAAAAAAACTAAATTTTAGAAATTTGGTAATCAAAATCCAATTATACCAAGGTTTAGAGGCTGAGTATCTTCTTTTCCCTAAATACCCTTTTGACAATTTCGAACTTTCGAAAGTATTATAGAATAATAAGGAGGTCGTCTTATGTCAAATATTAGCAGGCAACAAATTGTTGAAAGCGTTCCCAGAAAAGGGTTTTTTGGTCACCCAAAGGGACTATTTACATTATTCTTCACTGAATTTTGGGAGCGTTTCTCCTATTACGGTATGAGGGCTATTCTTGTATTCTATATGTACTATGAAGTGTCAAAAGGCGGTTTAGGATTAGATCAGTCATTTGCGCTATCAATTATGTCGATTTACGGTGCACTCGTTTATATGTCGGGAATTATTGGCGGCTGGATGGCAGATAGGTTAATCGGCACATCTAAAGCTGTATTTTACGGCGGAATTTTAATTATGTTTGGTCATGTCGCTTTGGCTATTCCCGGAAATACAACGATGTTCTTTATTTCCATGGTGCTGATTGTACTTGGTACCGGATTACTGAAACCGAATGTTTCTAGTATTGTTGGTGACTTGTATAGCGAAGAAGATGGACGACGTGATTCTGGCTTCAGTATTTTTTATATGGGAATTAACCTTGGCGCATTCCTTGCTCCGTTAATCACAGGCAGCGCTATGGGAAAAAGCTTCCACCTAGGTTTCGGTTTTGCTGCTATTGGGATGTTTTTAGGATTACTCGTTTTTATTTTTACTAAGAAAAAAAATCTCGGGCTTGCAGGAACAATCGTTCCTAATCCACTATCTCCAGATGAGAAGAAAAAGGTATTTACAATTTTTGTTTTATCTGTAATTGCAATCGCTGCCATCTGTGCAGTCGCTATTCCTGCAGGGTATTTAACTTTTGATGTATTTATTGCATTCATTGGAGTTCTTGGTATTTTAATACCAACTTTGTATTTCATTGTGATGTACCGCAGTAAAAAAACAACAGATGTGGAACGTTCTCGAGTCATTGCCTATATTCCGCTTTTTATTGCTTCTGTCATGTTCTGGGTTATTTATGATCAAGGGGCTACTATTCTTGCAAACTATGCAGATAAGCGTACACAATTAGATTTTGCAGGCATTCATATTTCACCTGCTTGGTTCCAATCTCTGCCAGCATTATTTATTATCATCTTTGCACCTGTATTTGCTTGGCTTTGGATAAAGTTAGGGAAGCGCCAGCCAACCATTCCGCAAAAGTTTTCAATCGCTTTATTATTAGCTGGATTATCCTTTATCGTCATTCTATTGCCAGGGTATTTGAGTGGCGGAGATTCGCTAGTTAGTCCAATATGGCTTGCACTAAGTTATTTAATTGTCTCTCTTGGCGAACTATGCTTATCACCTGTAGGACTTTCAGCTACAACGAAATTAGCACCTGCTGCTTTCTCTGCACAGACAATGAGTCTATGGTTTTTATCAACAGCAGCTGCAGGGGCGATTAATGCACAAATCGTTAAGTTCTATTCACCAGAAACGGAAATGATGTACTTTGGCATCATCGGCGGGGCTTCCATCGTGCTTTCGATCATCCTTTTTATGTTAGCTCCAAAAATTCAGAGCTTCATGAAAGGAATTCGTTAAAAAAAGGACCCTGGTTCCGTTATTTATCTAAAAAGATTGCTTTTTAGAAGTTAATAGACTTGGGTTCCGCTATTGAGTGAAAAGAAAGCTATTTTCTTATAGATTTCATTCATTAGCGGATCCTGTGTCCGATTCATTCGATAAATATGCGAATTTATGGAAATAGAGGATTGTCTGTCCGCTAAAATTAAGAAAAAAAGCAAGGGGCATCTAATAAGTCGATTTTTCGACTACTGGATGCCCCTTCTCATATCAACACTATTGATTTTCTTTGTTTGAACCCTTTTAAACTACCTTCTTATATTTCTACTTTGCTTCCTACACCGAGCTTAATAGCCTTTTCATAGGCGGCCGATGCAACAGCCAAATCAAAATATGCAATCCCAACTGATTTAAAAAAGGTGATCTCTTCATCCGATTCCCTGCCAGCGATTCTCCCTGCTGCCAGCTCTCCAATTTCCCCATGAAGGTCTGAAAAACTCCATTCTCCTCTGTTTGCAGGAATAATAAAATCACCAGCCTCATCTTTTACTCCTTCAATCGTATCAGCAACAATTTTTGAGCATTTACGAAGAGTTTGTACGTCTACCTCTTGCATATGCGGGAGATACGATCCAACACCATTAATATGTGTTCCAGGCTGCAGCGCTTCCCCTGAAAAAACAGGAGTTTCTGAGCGCGTACTGCAAATAACGATCTCTGCTTTCGAAACAGCTTCATCTGCATGACCTATAATCGCAATTTCGCCTTTATACTCTGGGCTAAGATCTGCAATTTTATCAGCAAATGCATGTGCTCTTTCTTTTGTTCGATTATAAAGCAAGATTTTCTTAATATCACGAACCTCCAGAACAGCCTGAAGCTGCTCCTCTGCCATTCCGCCACAGCCAATGACTGCTACCGTTGATGCTGTTTCCTTCGCAAGATACTTCGTTGCGATCCCACTTACCGCCCCCGTACGAAGCCTTGTTAAATAAGAGGCATTCATGCAAGCAAGATGGTCTCCATTGTCGGTGTCACTTAAAACAATGACACCCTGAGTGGTCTTCTTCCCTACTGATGGATTGTTTGGAAAAATGGTGACTACCTTGACAGCCGTTTTTCCGATTGGCTCCATGGCACTAGGCATATAGAGGGCCGATGCATTCTTTTCGGGGAATTCCAGAACCGTCCTGTGCGGATTAAGAATTTTTCCTTCTATGTAATGTTGTAAAGCTTGTTCCAAGTCCTGAATCGCGTCCTTCATTGTATACATGGATCGCAGTTGTTTTTCTGATATGACTAGCAAAATAAGTACCTTCTTTCTAGTAAAGGAAAACCACTTGCCTCGGTCCCTTTTATTTTTTTAAGCTACTTCCAATTCTTACGGTCACGCACAGCGCAAATCACAACAAGAGAAATGAGCGCTGATAAAATAATATATATCGCCACGGGAACGCACCTTACTTTCCAAGATATCCCTCCCCTATATTTTATCACCATCATAACGGCTGAAGAAGGATTTAACAATATAAAAGTCCCATTATTTCCATATTTCCAAATATTACAGACGTCGCTCTATATCTCTTCTTTTTAAAAGTAATTTGGGCTAAATTACAATTTTTCCAAGGGAAACGGGGTGGTATTTGACTAAAATCGCTATAGTATCCAAATATTAATTATGGATAAATAATTTTCCTAAATAGGAATAATTCCTATGAATATATTCCACTATGCCAATCTAACCAATTTTTTTAAATCGCAAATTATTATTGCAATATAATTGAATGCATCTTACAATAAAGTGCATAAAAATTCATTTTGTGAACTTATTTACATTCATATAGTCATGGTCTTTGTCGATGGACTATTTCCGCTTCATCGGAATATCGACAATTTTATTATTTTACAATAAAGGAGCTTAAAAATGGATAATCCTATTCAACAAGACAAAAAAGGATTGAACATCAATGCTTTTGTCCTCATTTTCTTTGTCATTGTCATCGCTACGATTTTGACTTATATTTTGCCAGCAGGAGAATATGATAGAATTGAGAAGGCTGGACGCACGATTGTCGTTCCGGACTCATTTCATTTTACGGACCCATCTCCAGTTGGATTCTTTCATATCTTTACTAGCATTCATTCAGGCATGGTCCAAGCAGCAGGAATCATCTTTTTCGTTTTACTTGTGGGCGGCGCCTTTGGCGTATTAAAGGCGACTGGCGCTCTCGATGCTTTGATTGTCAGTATTACTAACAAGCTAGCCAATAAAGAATTATTGCTTATTCCAGTAGTAACGCTGTTTTTTGCGGCTGGCGGCACATTGATGGGGATGGCGGAAGAAACGATCGTTTATATAGGGATCATTACGCCATTAGCTATTGCTTTAGGCTTTGATGCCATGGTTGGGTATGCGATTGTAGCACTTGGAGCGAATATTGGATTTATGAGTGCCGTTATGAATCCATTTAACATTGGGGTTGCCCAAAACATTGCCGAACTGCCAACTTTTTCTGGCATGGGTTTAAGGCTAGTTCTTCTCGCGGCTTTCTATTTAGCAGGAGTTATTTATATTTATCGCTATGCTAAAAAAATCAAAAAAAATCCTGAGCTTAAATTTTTTGGCAATTTCCATGAAGGAACAAGTAAAAATAAGCAAACACAAATAAAGCTCGAAACTCGTCATAAATTAGTATTAATTGTTTTTCTTCTTAACTTTGTTGCACTCATTTTTGGCGTTTTAAAACTAGGCTGGTATATAACTGAAATCGGCGCCCTCTTCCTATTATTTGGAGTTATTGCCGGGGTCATCGGAAAATTAAGCCCGAATAAAATTGCAGACAGCTTTTTAGAAGGAGTAAAAGAAGTCATCAGCGGAGCCATCATCATTGGATTTGCGCAGGCGATCCTTGTTGTCATCCAGGATGGGAAACTGATGGATTCAATTCTTTATTACTCTTCTTCCTTCCTAGGTCTGCTTCCGCCAGCCTTAAATGCAATCGGGATGTTTTTCGTTCAGCTGTTTCTAAATTTCCTCGTTCCATCTGGAAGCGGACAAGCGGCTCTTACAATGCCAATTATGTCTCCTCTGTCTGATTTAGTAGGCGTGACAAGACAGACAGCCGTTCTAGCGTTTCAGCTTGGTGATGGGATATCCAATTCTATATTCCCAACATCAGGCGTACTCATTGCGGGGCTTGCGATGGCTGGCATTCCTTATACAAAATGGGTAAAATGGGTACTCCCATTTATATTCATTCAAGTAGGACTAGCGATTGTTTTCCTGCTGATTGCACAAATGATAAAATACGGGCCTTTTTAAGAATTGAATTCACCTATGGGGTATGCGGAGGAAACCTTTAATCCTAACCGCATGCTCCATAGGCTTTTCCATGACCAAAAGTTTTATGACTTAATTATGATTTGGAGGTTTCATTCATCATGCTACAGACAAAATTAGTTGATTCAAATTTAATCGACTGGACAATTAAACTTCGGAGACATTTTCATATGCACCCTGAGCTATCGGGGCAAGAATACGAAACAGCTGCTTATGTAAAGGAAAGATTAGCTGAATTCGGAATTGCCGTTGACAATCGTTTTTCAGCACCAAATGTAGTCGGCTATTTTAAAGGGACCGAAGGAAAAAAAACAATTGCACTTAGAGCGGATATGGATGCCCTTCCCCTTCAAGAAGAGGGAGACAAATCTTACATTTCAACTGTTCCAGGCGTTATGCACGGATGCGGCCATGATGCCCACACAGCTACCCTGCTCGCCGTTGCTAAATGGATGAGCTCGAATCCGCATTTAGTAAAAAATAATATTGTGTTCATCTTCCAAAGCTCTGAGGAAGCGTCTCCTAGTGGAGCGAAGCAGCTTGTGAAAGAGGGCGTTTTAGATGGTGTGGACGCTATTTACGGAATCCATTATATGTCCGGTGTGCCGCTTGGCAAAATCGGATTTGCCACAGGCTATGCAATGGCTTCCAGTGATGACTTTGACATCACGATCGAAGGAAAAGGCGGACATGGCGGTTATCCTCATGAGGCGGTCGATCCAATCTATATTGCCACTCATCTTATTCAGTCGTTCCAATCCATTATCAGCCGAAACCTGAATCCTTTGCACGCGGGCGTGATTTCAATTGGAGGCATGCAAGCTGGTAATTCCTATAATGTCATTCCAGATAAGGTGACGCTGCAAGGTACGATTCGGGCCCTAACATTTGAAGGCGCCGAATTAATGCACGAAAAAACAGAGCAATTAACAAAGGACATTTGTGCAAGCTTTGGCGCAAAAGGTCATTATCATTTTATCGAAGGGACTCCACCGTTATACAATCATCCAGAAGCATGCGAATATGCAAAAGGAATCATCGAAAAAACCTTTGGTGAAGGCGTGTTTATGTCCATTGATCCCGTAATGGGAGCAGAAGACTATTCCTTTTATTTGAAGGAAAGAGTTGGGGCTTTCGTCAACATTGGCATGCAAGGAGAGAAAAGCCAGTACCCTCACCATCATCCAAAATTTGATGTAGATGAGGATACGATTCCAGCAGGTATTGAAACGATGCTTCAGCTGGCTTTAAATGCTTAAGCAACATGATAGGATTTTTCTAATGAAAGAGGGGCCGCTCCCCTCTTTTTTTATTGTCTAATTTTCCTCAGCTTTTTTACTAGAATCAATCTCCTAATATTTCTATTTACTTTTTTATTTTATCTTGTTATCATGATAACATGGTAACGCACTAAAGGATTATAACAAAAGGTGGTCTACTACTAATGAAACGTTTTTCAGCTATTATTCTATCTTTATTTACTGTTTTTACTGTTTTGGCAGGCTGTTCATCAAATGCCAGCACGAAGAATAACGAAATTATTATTGGAATTGACGATAAATTTGCTCCTATGGGCTTCCGTGATAAGGATAATAATCTTGTAGGCTTTGATATCGATTATGCGAAAGCTGCAGTTGAAAAAATGGGGAAAGAAGTTAAATTCCAGCCGATTGATTGGAAAACAAAGGAATCTGAACTCAGCAGCGGACGAATCGACCTCATCTGGAATGGGTATACCATTACTGATAAACGAAAAGAAATGGTTTTATTCACAAAGCCTTATTTAGCGAATGCCCAAGTAATTGCAACAAAAGCTGATTCTGACATTAGCACTTTGGCTGATTTGGATGGAAAGGTGATTGGTCTTCAAAGTCTTTCCTCTGCATCTGATGCCTTAAATGCAAATCCGATTAAAGACAGCATCAAGTCTGTTTCCGAATACGCCGATAATGTTCTTGCTTTAAGTGACTTAAAGTCTGGCCGAGTAGATGCGGTTATCATTGATGAAGTCGTTATTGATTACTATATGGCCCAAGAAGAGGGTACATTTAAGGTTCTCGATGAATCATTAGCGCCAGAGGAATACGGTGTAGGTGTGAAAAAAGGGAACGATGAGTTATTAAAAGAACTGCAAAAAGCCCTTGATGAGTTGAGCGCGGACGGTACTGCTGCTGAAATCTCAGAAAAATGGTTTGGTGAAGACAAAGTTCTAAATTAATCGTACAAATTATAGAAGCAAACAGGGTTTCCCTCGGAAAGCCTGTTTTGTTTTTGGAGGAATTCTTTCATGATGGACTACATTCTCACAATTATTAAGCCCATGCTTGAAGGGGCTCAGATGACAATCCTATTATTTATTATCGCCATCATAGTGTCCATTCCATTAGGCTTTCTTTTAACTTTAGCTGTAAAAAGTTCGATCAAGCCTCTTTCGTGGTTGGCACAGGCCTATATTTATGTGATGCGTGGAACCCCGCTCCTCTTGCAATTATTATTTATTTGTTTCGGGCTCCCGCTTATCCCTGTAATCGGGGAATATTTAGTGCTTGACCGTTTTGTTGCAGCCTGCTTAGGCTTTATTTTGAATTACGCCGCCTATTTCGCGGAAATTTTCCGTGGTGGTCTTTTGGCTATTGATAAGGGACAATATGAGGCTTCACAGGTTCTTGGCTTAAGCAAATGGCAGACAACGACAAGAATAGTACTGCCGCAAATGTTCCGTATTGCGCTCCCTGCTGTTTCAAATGAATCGGTGACACTTGTTAAGGATACTGCATTGCTATATGCTGTCGCTGTACCGGAGCTTTTGCACTTTGCCCAGACAGCCGTCAACCGCGACTTTACCATTGTGCCGTTTTTCATTGCCGGCATTATTTATTTAGGAATTACGCTTATCTTAACGTTGCTCTTTAAATGGCTAGAACGGCGCTATAAATTTGAATAAGAAGGATTGATATTATGGCTATCATAGAAGTATCCAACCTAAAAAAATCATACGGTCATTTAAATGTCCTGAAGCAAATTACATTTGATGTTAAAAAGAATGATGTCATCGCCGTCATTGGCCCTTCCGGTTCAGGAAAAAGCACCATGCTTCGAAGCCTGATTCATCTTGAGAAAATCGATGATGGCAGCATTTGTATAGATGGTAATTACCTAGTTAAAAATGGTGAGTATTCCAAACCGCAGGAATTGAATCGGATTACGTCCAAAATGGGGATGGTTTTTCAGCACTTTAATCTATTTCCTCATCTTACGGTAAGAGAAAATTTAGAAATTGCTCCTAAGATGGTGAAAAAGGAATCTGCGGAATCCCTTCAGAAGCGCAGCATGGAAATTCTCGAGAAGATTGGGTTAGCGGATAAAGCAGGCACATATCCTGGAAATCTCTCAGGCGGACAAAAACAAAGGGTCGCTATTGCGAGAGCTTTAATGATGGAGCCAGAGATTCTTCTGTTTGATGAGCCTACTTCAGCCCTAGACCCGGAATTAACGGGTGAAGTGCTGCAAGTAATGAAAACACTCGCTGAAGAACAAATGACGATGATTGTCGTCACTCATGAAATGGGCTTTGCTAAAGAGGTCGCCAATCAGGTTCTATTTATGGATAACGGAGAAATTGCGGAGTCCGGCCACCCGGACCAATTGTTCTCAAATCCTCAATTTGACCGGACAAAAGCCTTCTTGAATCGGGTGCTTAAATAAGCTAATGGAAAAACATTTCTAAAAATCCCTTGCAATTATGGGAACCTTCAGTTAACATTGAATACAATTAAATAAGTTCTTATTTCAAGATCTTTTTGAAGTGAGGATAGAGGCGCAAAGACCATCAGTACACAATCGGAGGATAATGAGACCCTATGATGATTGTGAAAAGGGGAATTTGCCGAAGTTTTAGGAATCTCATGTTCTTAAAGCTGGGCCTGTGTTGAATAAATACAGGACTGTCATATAGGAGAGACTATATGGAGGGCTATCGCACAAGAAACGGTGATTTTTTTACACTATTGTTTCTATAGCAACAGCGAGTCCCTCGTTGTTGCTTTTTTGCGTTTAGTTTTAAATAGGCCCTATCACCTCTACTTTTTAAAAAAATTTAAAAAAGGGTGTGTGAAGTTATGAATTTTGGTCAAGTACTTACAGCAATGGTAACGCCATTTGATCATAACGGTGAGGTTGATTTTGAAGCGACAAAAAATTTAGTTAACTATTTAATCGAGAATGGGTCAGACGGATTAGTTGTTGCAGGTACTACTGGTGAGTCGCCAACTTTAACAGAGGAAGAGAAAGTGGCTCTATTTAAGTTTGTTGTTGAGGTAGCTGGCGGCAGAGTTCCCATCATAGCTGGAACAGGTTCGAATAATACAAGAGCTTCCATTAGCTTGACTAGAAAGGCTGAAGAGGCTGGAGTGGATGGCATTATGCTTGTTGCGCCATACTATAACAAACCATCTCAGGAAGGCATGTATCAGCATTTTAAAGCTATTGCTGAAGCAACGTCATTACCGATCATGCTGTACAATATTCCAGGACGAAGCGTTGTGAATATGTCAGTTGAGACCATTGTAAGACTTTCAGAAATTCAAAATATCGTAGCAATTAAGGAAGCTAGCGGTGACTTAGATGCCATGGCCCAAATCATCAGCCAAACCCCAGCTGACTTTACTTTATACAGTGGGGATGACGGTCTTACTTTACCGGTTCTAGCTATTGGAGGAGCAGGGATTGTATCTGTTGCTGCCCACATTATCGGGAACGAAATGCAAGACATGATTAATAGCTTTAAAAATGGTGAGCTTCAGAAAGCAGCTGCTGCCCATCGCGAGCTTCTTCCGATTATGAAGGCTTTATTTAATGCTCCAAATCCAACACCAGTAAAAGCTGCTCTTAATCTGCAAGGCATTCAAGTTGGCGGAGTCCGGCTCCCATTAGTTCCTTTAAACAATACGGAAATGACTGCATTGCAGGAAGTATTGCAAACACCTCAGCCAGTAAATGTAGGGTAAAAGGCTTATAAATAGAAGAAGACATTCAAGCACACTCGGTTGATAGGAGTGTGCTTTTTATTATTTCATGGCGACCATTTTAGGTGGCTCCCTTTGAAAAACACGCGCCATAAAGCTTTCATGACGACCGTTTCAGGCGTCCCCACTTGAAAATGCGCTCCTTGAAGCTCTCATGACGATCGTTTTGGACGGCTCCACTTGAAAACGCGCTCCATGAAGCTCCCATGGCGAGCGTTTCGGGTGGATCCCCTCGAAAACGTGTTCCATAAAGTTCTCATGACGACCGCTTCAAAGTGTACCTGCAACAAAATACAGAAGAAAGAAAAAAGCAATGACATACATCGTTCCTGTAACTTCCTTTTTTCTGCCTGTTGCCCACTTTAATACCGGGTAAGCAATAAAGCCAAAAGCAATTCCGTTAGCGATATTAAACGTTAGCGGCATGATGGCCAGCATTAAATAGGCAGGGAAAGCCTCTGTAAAATCGCTAAAGGGAATTTCTTTTATCGATTGGACCATAAGACATCCAACAATGATCAAAACGGGTGCGATTGCACTATTAGGAATCACTTTAAAAATTGGTGTTAGAAAAAGTGCCGGTATAAACAGTAAGCCAGTTGTTAATGAGGTTAAGCCCGTTCTGCCGCCCGCGGCAATACCTGTTGCGGACTCAGCAGCGGTCGTTGTCGGGCTGCAGCCAAAAAGGCCCGCACCGATGACTGAAAAGGAATGAGCTTGAAAGGACTTGCGAAATTTCGATTTATCTGGAAGCATGCCAAGCTGAACACTCATATTTTGGAAAATAATGACCATCGATAAAGAAAATACGGCTGTCCAAAAATGAAACGTACCTATTTGGCTAAAATCAAAAGCTAAAAAAACCTCTTGATAACCGTTAAATGAGAGATGGAAATCACGCAACTTTGAAAAGTCCACAATACCAAATAAAGCTCCAATGAATGTCCCTATCAAAATTCCGATCAAAAAGTTCCCTTTAACATTCTTCTGAAACAACGGTACAAGAATAAGCAGAGTAAGCAAGGTCGTTAAAGCATGGGGATCGCTAATCTTTGCCAGCGCTACAAAGGTTCCCTCGTTTGCTACGATTACACCCCCATTTTTCAGACCTAGAAATGCAATAAATAAGCCAATTCCTGCAGTCATAGCATGAATCATAGACATCGGAATAGAGTTTGATAAAAAAACAGCGACTTTCGAAGTTGTCGTTAATACATAAACAATTCCCGCTATCAACACAACGGCTAAAGCCTGCTGCCAAGATAGGCCGAAAGATAACACGAGTGTAAATACGAAAAACGCGTTGTCCCCCATCCCTGGAACGATGACCAGTGGAGAATTTGCCCATAAGGCTAATAACATACAGCCTATAAAGGAGCAAATCACTGTGGCAATAGTGACAGCTTCATAAGGCATGCCAGCCATATTCAAAATCGCACCGTTGACAACAATGATATAGGCTACCGTAATAAATGAGGTTAGGCCAGCAACCATCTCTGTGCGGACACTCGTATTTTCTTCTTGAAGATGAAACCATTGATTTAATTGTTTTAACAAGAGCCAATCACTTCTTTCTAATGAAAAGCACCACAGCAGATTGTGCTTGCCGCAAGAATATATAACCCTCAAGGGTATGAATAATCGAAAAAATGACAGTAAAAACAAATGCCCCAACTAAGCCAATCCAAGAGATAGAAATCCTAATCCTGCCGTATCGGCATAGTAAGCGATAATCGCTGAAAAGAAAGCACCGCTACTATGAATCCTTCAAGTCCAATATTAATGAAACCTGATCTTTTAAACAAATTTTTTATATTAATTCCCATGGTATAATGTTCATTATCATTCCAAAGAAAGTAGAAACAATGAACTGAAAGGTTGGATTCCTTTGATTACCAAAATTACAGACTGCGCTATTTTCGCTAATATTCCCGAGAATGAATTATCTAATATCATTCCTTTACTTAAAGAACGTCATTTCAAAAAAAACCATGTTCTAATTTTTGAAAATGATCAAAGTGATGAGATTTATATCATTCGCTCAGGAATGGCAAAAGTCTGCCGTATACATGAAGGCAGGGAAGTTGTACTTGGTATAACAATGCCTGGAGATATTATTGGTGAGACAGAAGCACTTTCTAACGACCAGCACCGAATCTCATCGATTGAAGCAATAGAGAATGTTTCAACCTGGCTTATTTCCAGGAATGATTTCTTAAATATCGTGGAAAAATACCCATCAGTCCTCAGAAAAGCCTATATAATTCTTGTCGAGAGGACCCGCATCCTTAATCGGCTAGTTCGGTATTTAACCTTCTATGATGTCCGCACGAAGGTTGCAAATTTACTCATAGATTTATTTTATAACTTCGGAAAACCATGTGATAACGGTTACAAAATAGACCTGAAAGTAAATCAGTCTTTACTAGCAAATATGCTGGGTGTGACGAGAGAATCCATTTCCAAAACCATAGGTGATTTTCAAAATGAGGGCCTTATTGATGTAAAAGGTAAGTATGTTTACCTCCTTGAAAAAGACAAACTGGAATTAATATGTAACGAAACTGAAGAGACCCCATCACTTCGCAAGTGGAATTCTCTTTAGTCTGGAGAGTAATTCAAATATAGCAAATGAGTTGTAGGTAGTTGAGTCATGCGTTTAACGTTTTTTTGTGAATTGGCTCACAATTTTTTCGTTACCCCTTTAACAGAACTCAAAATTTTATTGTGTTATGATTTTTTGGAATCGCTTTCGAATGATAGAATTTTGGAGGGAAGATATATGAGTTTTCATATCGAGGGAAAAGTTGGAGAAATTGCAGAATCCGTATTACTGCCGGGAGATCCGCTGCGTGCCAAATACATTGCTGAGACTTTTCTAGAAGATGCTGTTTGCTATAACCAAGTGAGAGGCATGCTAGGCTTCACAGGAACATATAAAGGGAAACGTGTTTCCGTACAAGGAACAGGGATGGGTATGCCATCAGCATCCATTTATATTCATGAATTAATTAAGGATTATGGCGCCAAGAATCTTGTTCGCGTTGGCACTTGCGGAGCCATTCAAGAGGATGTAAAAATTCGTGATGTCATCATTGCTCAAGCTGCTGCCACAAACTCAGCTATTATCCGCAATGATTTTCCTGGATATGATTTTCCACAAATCGGGAATTTCGAATTAATAAAGGGCGCATACGAAATCGGCGTTGAAAAGGGCCTTAATCTTCATGTGGGAAATGTTCTATCTTCTGATCTTTTCTATACAGACGATACCGAAACATTTTTAAAGCTAGGAAAATTAGGCGTTTTTGCTGTTGAAATGGAAACGGCTGGACTTTATTATTTAGCAGCCAAATTTGGCGTGAAAGCTTTATCTATTTTAACTGTAAGTGATCACATCATTACTCATGAGCAAACAACAGCTCAGGAAAGACAAACCACTTTTAATGACATGATTGAAGTGGCTTTAGAGGCGGTAACAAAATAAAGTAATATTGAAAAGAGATACATTTTCTAAGCTTATCGAGCCGTACAGTAAGACTATCGTACGGCTCTTAAGTAAAACCGATACTCTCTTATCCATTTTATTCCTCTTAGAAACCCTCTACTATACATAGAGCTGTTCAAATAAAAAAGCAGTGCCTTTTTTCTAAATAGGCACTGCTTTTAGTATTCTACTTATTCATCTTAGCAAGGAAATCACCAAGCAGATCATCAAGGTCGAAATTGGTTTCGGCAGTTTCTTCCTCTACCTCCGGCTCCTGACTTTTCTTGGCGGTTTCCCAATCAAAATCCATTAGATCATCGTCCATGGATTCTTCTAAAGCGGCTGCTGATTCCTGTTCATATTTTGAAAGATTAGCCGTTTCCTCAATTTCGGGCTCTTCTTGCAAATACAATGCTTCATTAATATCGATAGATTTGCTGTTCATAGATGCCAGTAATGAGGTTGACCGAACGGGATCGATTAGCAGCTGATAAATAATATTGCCTATGAGGGCTTCGGAATGCTCATGCTTTAGCCAATCTCGCTGGGATTTACTTAATCTCTGAGGAAGGGGAATGGTAATCGTTTCCCTTTCTTGGGAGCAGGATTTTCCAACTCCCTCTAGAACAAACTCGGCCATTTTGCTTGAGAAATTTCTTCGTTCCGTTTCCTTTAGCTTTTGCAGATGCTTTAATAAGTGGTCAGGTGTATCTGAAGGGATACGAAAGGATATCGCTTGTCCCCTTTTAATCATACCTGATTTTGATTTTTCCATAGAATCACCTTAGCCCTTCACAGGCTCTTTGACCGCTTTTACCTTTTCCATTTTCCTTGAATAGTCTTTAATTAATTTATAATAGGCATTGGCCATCATCCAAATGCTCTCTTTTTCATTTTCAAAAAAATCTATGTTATACCCATCTAAATTATTGTTTATGGTTTTTATATATTCCTTAAGTACATTCGCTCCGCCGCCGACAAAATAGCAGATCTCTGTCTGCGAGTTTTTTTGCCACACATTCCGCAATAAACGATACTGCTTCTTAGCCAAATCAAGCAGGATTCGATCTGTAATGTCATGGACACTTGTACGGCTTCCTTTTACCATAATATGATTGCGGTCATTTTTCTTCGTAATAATTTCAACCACATCTCTGCGGCTGTCGAGTTCAATGCCATGCTTGGATCTTATTTCTTCTCTAATGGCTTCTAATGATTCGGACACACCAAGATTAAACCCTTGAGCCTTATCATCATCAACATTTCGGTTCTTAATAACCGCTATATCTGTAGACAGCCCCCCGATATCCTGGATAATAATCCTTTTGTCGATAAGATCCTTATTAATAATCTTTAAATCATTATCCATGACTAGATTAATATAAGCAGCAAATCCTTCAGGATATACCTTGACCTCATCGAACCTTAGATTCACCTTTAATCCTTGGTATTTAGGTGTAACAAGAAATTCCACCTGATGGACAGACCCAATTAATTTCGAACGGTATCCGGCATCCTTTCCCTCTTTAACCTCACGAAGAGGGAGTCCCGTTCCGAGTGTGTAGGCAGCATCGATGATATTTTTTGTCCGCTGGAAGACATCTTTGTTTTCTGACCTTACTGCATCTAAAGCCAGTGTTGCAAAAAGCATAATTAATGTTTGATCTTCCTCTGATTTACTGCTCCCAGGGTCAAGCTCTGATGCGCTATTGCTTTTTGTTGCCAAGTTTCCAACTCGGTAAATGACGTTATTCTCCTTTAGAGCAGGTGAATGGACCTTTATATGTATGCCATCAAGCGGATTTTTCTGATCCAGCTCTTCAATTCCAATGATCGGACGATCCTCTGTGTCCCTAGCAATAATATTAGGAATATTTAATTCGTACTCTACTTCCCCGAAAATAGCCTTAACCGAGTCATTTCCAACATCAATCGCTGCAATTCTGGATTTAGTCATTTCATCTTCATCCCTTTTTTATTTAATTGTTTTATATGTATAAAGCAGTTTCTACTTTTAAGGTTAAGGGGGATAATTGAAATCTTCAATGGACATAGCCGAAATAAAATACAACTGTAAATCAGTAAACATCTTGTAAACTTAGTGATTTTTTGTAAACATTTATGTATACTTGTGTAACAAATCCGTACACCTATTGCTACTGAAGGATGTATACGAATTTGTAAACAAGTAAACGCATTTGTGCACGTAAAGTTTACAGTTTGTAAACAAGTAAACAGTTAATAAATGAATCTAGCACGATTCATTTTTATTTTATCCTTTACCACTATTTTAAAAATTCCACCCTCTCTTTCCATCTATGTTAAAAAGAAATCAGATCCTGCATCTTGAATAATTAAATAAAAAAGGAGATATTTTTCATGGAAAAATTACAATTTCTATATCAACTTAAGCTCATTCCATCGTTATTAGATGAAGACAATTGGACAGACAAGGAGAATAACATTGTTCAGGAGCATTTTGAGGTTTTACAAAGCTTAGAAAAGGAAGGGAAACTCATATTAGCAGGCAGAACATTAGATACTGATCCATTAGGGCTAGTTATTTTGGAAGTAGATACGGAAGAAGAAGCAATAGAGCTTATGGAAAATGATCCTGCTGTTAAAAAAGGAATTATGGAAGCAAAGCTTTCCCCTTATCGATTAGCAATACTAAGAAAATAAAAAGCTAGGAACAAAGACATGAGTATGCTAACCTTTGTCTTTGTTCCCTTTAACAATCATCATATATTAATGATGTTCAAATAACTTCAAATACTCCCCATACCCTTCATCCGTAAGCTTGTTCTTAGGAATAAATCGCAGTGCAGCAGAGTTTATACAATACCG
Organism: Bacillus sp. JJ1532; assembly: GCF_036965085.1. Classification (NCBI taxonomy): domain Bacteria; kingdom Bacillati; phylum Bacillota; class Bacilli; order Caryophanales; family Bacillaceae; genus Bacillus; species Bacillus sp. JJ1532. The sequence continues at coordinate 54,620 of NZ_JBALOW010000011.1, read as the reverse complement.
CGCATGGTCGGGACCAGGTCCATCATCGAAGACATGACCCAAATGGGATTCGGATGTTTTTGAACGGACCTCTATTCTTCTCATTCCGTAAGAGCCATCAAATTTTTCCTCAATTTCTGTTCTTCTCAATGGCTTTGTAAAGCTTGGCCAGCCGCAGCCGGCATCATATTTATCCTTCGAACTAAACAGCGGCTCGCCTGAAATAATATCTACGTAGATGCCCTCTTCAGTATGGTCCCAAAATTCGTTATGGAACGGAGGCTCAGTCGCGTTATTTCGTGTTACTTCATATTGAATTGGAGTTAACTCCTTCCTCAATTGTTCTTCACTTTTGCGGTTTTTCCAGTTCTCGCGTATAAATCGCGCACGGCCAGACCCTTCTTTATAAAGATTATAGTGAAGTGGGTTCTTTTTATAATAATCCTGATGCTTATCCTCCGCATTGTAAAAACGGCTGGCCGGCAAAATTTCAGTTGCGATTGGTTTTAGAAAACGGCCGCTCTCAGCCAATTCTTTTCTTGAGGCTTCGGCCATATCCCTTTGCTCTTCATTATGATAAAAAATCGCCGTACGATAGGATAGCCCACGATCATTGAACTGCCCTCCCTCATCGGTTGGGTCAATTTGCTGCCAAAACAGGTCAAGTAATTTTTTATACGGGAAAATGGCAGGATCGAATGTAATTCGGACTGCTTCATAGTGTCCAGTTGTATCGGAGCAAACCTCTTCATAAGTTGGATTTTCCTTATGACCGCCCGTGTAGCCTGAAATGACCTCCCTAATCCCCGGCTGCTCATCAAATGGTGATACCATGCACCAAAAGCAGCCTCCAGCAAACGTTGCCAGCTCTAGTTTTTCTGACATTCCAAATCAGCTCCTTTCTTTACTTTCTATTATCATACCGCAAAAAAATAGACGAGAGTAGTTTACTCCCGCCTGACTGCAGATTATTCTAAAAAGGTTTATTTGGCTCATAGGTAGGCTGTTTGTTTTGCGCCTGGTAAGCCTGGCTTTTCGCTATCGCCTGTTGTACGCTTTCCTCTAAGGAAAACTCCGTATCTGTCTTGCCAAAATGCCCGAATTGGTCTTGAGCTTCCACTACCCGCTGCTGTTCCTTTGCTTGATCTAACTTTCGCTTTAGCATGCGCGCACACTCCCCTCTATGACTAAAATACATCTATAGAGTTTCCAAACATACGCCCATTATGCGAGTAAACAGTTATTAAAAGGAAACGGCTTTTTTCTGGTTTTCACGACCGATATGACGCTTAAACTGAAGATAGAAATAAATGGTCAATCCTGCAGAAATGATTCCGAAAATCACTACCATCATCTGCAGCCCAACTAAATCCAGTAAAAATCCTGTTCCTAGAAGGACGACCTGGAACATCACTCGATCTAACATACTGCGGAAAGAGAAAAAGCGCCCATGGAATTCTTTCGGCATTCTTGTTTGAAAAATGGTCGCAGCAGTAGGATAAAAACAGCCAACTGAAAAACCAACAACCGCGAAGGCTGTAACCGTCACTATTTTTGAATCTACAAAGAATAATGAAACTTGTGCAAATCCTACAATAAGCGAGAAGAAAAACATAATGCTATAAGGTGACCAGCGATCACTCATTTTCTTCACGGCAAAAGCCCCTATCATAAAGGCAATCCCTTCAGCCGAATAAATAATCCCCTTCAGCATTTGATCATCATGAAATTCACTTATTTTTATTACTAGAAGGTTAAAGCCGCCTAAGAATAACAGCGGTACAAGTGCTAGGACAAGTGTCATTAATACGATCGGCAGCCCTTTAATGACAGGTAATACCTCTTTAAAGCTTCCCTTTGACTTGGACGTGCTCATGTTTTTCTGCTTAACCGGTTCTTCAATTTTTAAAAATAAGGTAAATACGAATAGGAAGAAATAAGCAATAAATGATGAAAGATATAACATAAACAACGACATAGCTACTAGCAGAATGCCTGCTAAGGATGTACCTAAAATCCGGGCAATCGTGGCTACATTCATATGGACTCCGTTCATTCTCAATAAATCTTTTCCATCCACAATTAAAGGAATGGCTGCTTGAAGCGCCGGGAAATAGAATGAAGCGGCAATCTGAATACTAATGACAAAGGCTATAAGCCAAAGAATGGAGCCGGTTTGCAATGCAATAAACATAAAGAGTACACTCACCATTCTCCCTAGACCTGCATAGATCATCACCATTTTCTTCCTCTTTTGGTCCGTAATCCTTCCTGCAATTGGACCAGCCAGTATACCGGCTAATAACCCGATCGCCAAAATAACGGACTTCATAAAATCCGATGGCACCTTTTCCTGCATAAATTCAAGGTTTCCAATAATACCCATCCATAACCCAAACCCAGCGATTAATTCCCCACATAAAATGATCCAGACATTTTTGTTTCGCCACATATCCAAATTTCCCCTTAAATTTCATTCGATAATCGAAATATATATGATTATATCCTAAATATTATGATATGGCATTAAAAAGACTTGGAAAAAAGTGTTTAATTTCTCATTGATACGTAATCATATTGTCTGGAAAATTGATCCATATAGGAAATGCGAATTTTAGGCAAAAAAAAAGAAAGCAATCCTATTTGCTTTCTCAAATAATTTAAGCAAGTGCTTTCTTAGCTTCCTGCCGCTGTTCCTTAATTAGAAGTCCCCCGATTAGACCGACAAGCGAAAATAGAACCGGTATGATAAATCCGTAGTGATACCCACCTGCAGCCGTACCAAAGTGATCTAATACCTTCCCAAAAATACTTGGCAAAAGAACAGCACTCAGAAAACCGCCTGTATTCGCAAATCCCGAAACAAATCCAACTTCCCTTACATCAAAGGATAGGCGTACAACGGCAAAAGTAAACATATTAGCACCGTTACAAAAGCCGATGATAAAGAATAGCGAAATCAGCATAAAAAGTGGCGGCTTCCCGCTTAATACAAAAAACACGCTCCAGCAAATAACGGTGATGAAATGAACAACGACATAAGGACGCTTGATCGTCCCTAACCGATTGGCCACCCAGCTCGATAAAGGAGATCCCATAACAGCACCAATCAGACCAATCATAATGAGCTGGCTCGCATCAGAACGTGTCATCCCGTACATGTGCATCCCATATGGCACCGCCCACGAACCGATAAATCCGATATATGTTCCGACAATCCCGAAGTGACAAAAGAAGGTTGCCCATGCTTGGCGGCTTGTAAGGATGCGCCTAAGCAGACTCAGTGTATTTTCACGTTTTTCCCTTATTTTTGGGGAGGCAGATGCGGAATCAGTATCGGTTTTAAACATCTGTTTCGGTTTATGAACAAGGACAAAATAAAGAATGAATCCGCTCAGCAATAATATAAGACCCGTTGTAAAAAATGGTTTTCTCCAGCCCCATACCGTAATCCACTCAGAAAAAGGAACTGTTGCCAGCAGGAAGCCCAGACTCCCAACCATCCCCGCTATTCCAATCAATCCTACAAATTCATTACCCTTAAACCACAGGCTTAAGATTAAGACTACGTTTACCCAAATGGTGGCATCCCCAATTCCCACTAATAATCTAGCAAACAAGAGAACATACTCATGCTCTGCCAAACTATAAATCAGCGTCCCTGCACCATTTAATAATGTTCCCGCGATAAGAAAAATATTAGGCCCGAATCGATCTGAAAGTATACCGATTGGTATTTGCAAACTAGCATACGCCAAAAATTGAATACTCGTCAGCAATCCAATGGTCGATGCCGTTACACTAAAGTCCTTCATAATTTGATCTGTAATTAATCCTGGGGCTGTTCTTTGACTTGCGATTACACAATAGGTAAACAAGACTGCGGCAAAAACAACCCATCTATACTTACTATTTTGTTTATCCACTTGTTTCTACCCCTATAAATTTTTTATGATTTCTTCATTATACACCAGATTCTTCGTGTGCCGAACGTTTCTTTTCTATTTAATGGAATCCCGCGAAAAAAAAATCACGGAGCACTTGATGGGGTGTGCTCCGTGATTTTCTAGCTTTATTTTATTAATGCCAATTCCCCGCTTTATAGCTCCCTTTTCGAAAAGGCAGCCACCAATTCCATTTCCCAAACAGCTTCATTAAGCTCGGGACGAGCAAAAGCCGAATAATCGTTGCATCAATGGCCACGGCAACGGCGATCCCAACCCCGATCTGTTTCACCGGCATCACATCCGTAAAGGCAAAGGCCCCAGTTAAAACAATCATGATTAAGGCAGCGGAAGTAATAATTTTACTCGTTGTGGCAAGGCCTTCCACAGTGGCCCTGTCATTGTCAAAGGAACTTGCATATTCCTCCTGCATTCTCGATATGAGAAAGACTTCGTAATCCATGCTAAGCCCAAACACGAGGCTAAAGACGAGAACTGGAATAATGAGGGCAATCGTACCGGCTGTCAGTCCAAAATGACCATATTGAAAAATATAAACAAGGATCCCAAACGTTGCTGCTAATCCAATGATATTCATCAGGATTGCCTTAATCGGAATGAGAATGGACCGGAATGCAAGCATCAGAATGAAAAAGGTCGAAACGATAATCACCGTGAGAACGAGCCAAATTTGATTCGAAATTTCATCAAAGATTTCTTGATTAAATTTTGGCTGTCCACCAATGAGTAAATCAAATTCTGTTTCTTTTTCCGATAAATGCCGGGCCCAATCCTGTGCTTTTGTCGAGGCTCCAGAAGCATTTAAGGTAACGGGAATGAGCAGCTTTTCATCGTTAATGAATGATTCTGTTAACGGTTCGAGTTTGGCCTTCATTTCGGGCACCGTCCATGCCTGTTCCCATTCCTCCGGCAAGTGAATCCCACTCAAAGCATAAATGGTTTTGACCTCTTCAACTAGCGGGTCTTTTAACAGATCCTCTTCTAATTTCTTCATCTGCTCTAAACCATCGGTATCCTGCCAGCCATTTTCGCGGGTGGCTATAACAAAAGCAGAGGCTTTCTTTCCAAGGCCAAATTCATCCTCCAGCAGCTCATAGGCTTGACGGGAATCATACGATTCAGGCAAAGAATCAATTTGCGGAATCGTTAAATTCATGTCTTTTGCAGGGATAAGAGCAATTCCTAATAATATGAGAGCGATGATCGTAATGATAACAGGACGCTTTATGACCGAATTGGCGAAAAGGCGCCAGCGATCCGTCCCGTTTTGGTTTACTTTTAGCAGCTGCCACTTATCAATTTTATCCCCTAATGCGATTAATACGGATGGCAGCAGTGTGATGGAAGTGAGTACCGCCATCGCAACAACAATCATCCCGCCTATAGCGATATTTTGAAAAATCTCAACTCGAATGAACAGCATAGCGCCTAAACCGATAAACACACAAAAGGCAGAAAAAATGACTGATCGCCCAGCTGTCCGAATGGTTGTAGAAACCGCATCAAACAAGTTTGATTTTTTCCGTTCCTCCCGATACCGGCTAATAAACAATAGCGCAAAATCAATACTCAGCGCGAGCCCCAGCATCGGAATGATGTTCATGACAAAAATAGATAAATCCACATGGCCGCCTACTATCGTCAGCGTTCCAAAGGAAACAAGAATCGTTGTAATTCCAATAATTAGCGGAATCGTTGAAGCAATAACCGTTCCAAAAGCAAAAAGAAGAACGATCACTGCAATAGGAAGGCCAATCGCTTCTGCAATCATTAAATCCTTTTGACTGGCTGTATTGATATCCTTGGAAATCGCAGGTGCCCCTGTCAGCACAATTCCCTCTTCATCTCCAATTGTTTCACGAATATCTGTTACGACTTGGGTCATATCCAGATCCTTATCATCAAATTGAAGAATCGCATAAGCTAGCTGATCTTTATAGAGTGTCGGATCTTCTAAAGGCGAGGTAATGGTAGAAGCAACACCAAGTTCCTCTACTTTTTTTACCATATCCTCGATTTTTTTATCGCTAGCTTCGTTGAAAACGAGGAACATGGTTTCTACTGGCATATTGAATGTATCCGCAGCGATATCCATAACCTCCGAATGCTCCCCATTCATCCGAAACCCATCGCCCTGCAGCATAGCTGGAAGCCGGATAGCGAAAAACGACATAACAACCGTCAGTACTATCCATGCCAAAATGATATATTTATATGTTTTCGTTACAAAACGTGCTAATGTCCGAATAGTCCCTCTCCTCCTATCCTTACAATTACTTTTACCTTTTTAGTTTAGCTGATGAGTAGGGAAATGTCTCACAAAAGAAGGCTAGGCTAAGGAATTTAGAGTGAATAAGGTGTGCGAAATTTTTATGATGAGTGTATTTTTCGTGAGGGACGCTAAACAAGGTCCATGAATATTTCATAGTAAGCGTTTTTATCGAAGGGTCCCCGAAACGCGTGCCATGAACACTTCATAGTGAGTGTTTTTATCGAAGGGACTTCGAAACGCGCGCCATGAGACTTCTATAGTGAACGCTTTGCACGGCCATTCATCTGAACATAATCCTAAAGACCCCCTACCCTATATCAAACAGGCAGAGGGTCTGCTATTCATTAAATACTTATTTCCAGCTCGACTCCGGCCCCTCTCCTTCAAGGCGCTTCATGAATTCTTCCGCTGCGCTGTAGCCTTGCTGCTTTAAGTACCAATTATTAGCGGCGGCTTCGATTAATCCAGCCACATCTCGGCCCGGTTGGAGCTGAATTTGTATATGAGGGATCTGAACACCCATGTATTCCGTAAACTTGGACTCAAGCTCAAGCTCGTTATTAAGATCATCCTTTTCCCACTTCGTTAATTCGATATCAAGAGCGATCCGGGTTTCCTCTTGGAAAGCCTTCCTTCCATACAGACGCACTACATTTAATAGTCCAATGCTGCGCAGAGCAAGGAATTCCTTATTCATTCCATTATGGGAGCCGAGAAGCGTTTGCGGGCTAAGTTTTTTCAGCACAACGATGTCATCGGCGATTAGTCGGTGTCCGCGTCCGATTAGCGTATGGGCGGTCTCGCTTTTTCCAACGCCTGATTTACCTCTCAGCAAAATGCCGATCCCCGAAACGTTCACACATACACCGTGAACAGCAGTCTCGGGTGCCAGGGTTTTAACCATAAAGGCATCAAGCTTTGCAATAAATTCGTAAGTGGATTCCTCTGTTTGCAGCAAAGGAATCTTCTCCTCGTTGCAAAATTGGGCCAAGTACTTCGGTTTTTCCTGATGGGAGGTCACGATAATACATGGGGGATTATATTTAACAATATTGCCAGCACGAAGCTTTCTCTCATCATCATCTAACGTCTTTAAATAATTTACTTCATGCTTCCCGAGAACCTGAACATTTTCCATCGGTAAAAATTCAAAGAAATCGATAAATTCTAAGCCAGGTCGAACTGTTTTCGGTTTTGTAATGATCCGGTCCAATTGACTCTCTCCAGCTAATATCTCTAATTTAAACTGCCGAACCAATTGTTCTATCGTAATGGAGTTTCCGCTCATCATACTCTCCCTCCCGTTTCTTAAATCTAATATTCTTTTAAAAATCATGTTTGTTGATTTTTGAAACTTGGTTCGGAAAAATTCTCTCCCTTTTTCCGACCATATGTACAAATTAATAAAAATTTAATAGCGCTTTCAAAAAAGGGTACTAAGCCCTATGTATGATGAAATTTCAATTGTAGGTCAATACCTATCCTGCATTTCCCTATAATACTAATTACAAATGAACGTTACAACACTATTATGCCAACTGTTATAAAATTGTTAAATATTCAGGCATTTACTTATTTACGTTTGAATAAGAAGGAAGTTTCAACTTTGATAAATACTCAGAAGGTAAATGAAGAAATCCATGAGGTTTCAGCTGTAACGGAGCAATTAAGTGCGGGATCAGAGGAAATGTTCGCATCCCTAGAGAGTATTGCCAATATTACAAAACAAACGGTTGAAGATACGATAGAAGTAGATCGTGCATCGAAAGAGGAAATAGAAAAAATAAATAATTTAGAGGAAACAACTCTTTTATTAAAGGGATTTGCGGAAAAGCTTGAAGAATCTATTTCTACATTTAAATAATTTCTTAAAGGAGGAGAGAGAGACAAAACGTATGTATCTGTCTCTCAATTTTTTTATAGCGTTTCTATGTCGCCCTTAAACCCCCAATATCTCCCTAATATCTTCATCCGTAAGAGCAGACATCACACCCTCCTTGGATTCTATGACCTCTTCTATTAAATGGCGCTTTTTCTCCTGCAGTTCATTCACTTTTTCCTCGATGGTCCCGCGGGATATAAGCTTAATGACCTGCACCGTTTTCGTTTGCCCGATGCGATGAGCGCGGTCTGCAGCCTGCTCCTCGACAGCCGGATTCCACCAAAGATCATATAGAATAACCGTGTCAGCACCAGTCAGGTTGAGCCCTGTGCCGCCCGCTTTCAAGGAAATGAGGAAAAAGTGGCGCTCCCCTGCATTGAATTGATTGCATAAATCCACACGTTCTTCGGATGGAGTTTGACCATCCAAATAGAAGAAAGGCAGACCTTGTTTCACCAGTTCTCTGCCAATAAGCGAAAGCATTTTTGTAAATTGGGAGAAAATCAGCACCCTTCTTCCTGAAAGCCTTGCCTCTTCAATTAGCTGCATGAGCTGCAAAAATTTTGCTGAGCTTCCTTTATAGCCGTCTACGAACAAGGCTGGATGGCAGCAAATTTGTCTTAATCTTGTTAATCCTGCAAGAATCCGAATGCGATTTTTCCTGAGTGTGTTCTTGTCCAAATGTTTAAGCGTGTCATGACGAAGCTTCGCCAAATAGGCTGCATACAATTTCTTCTGATCCGGGAACAGCTCTACTGATATCACCGCTTCATTTTTCTCAGGAAGCTCTGACAGAACATCCTCCTTCAGCCTGCGAAGCAAGAATGGACGAATTCTTCTGGATATCGTCTTTTTTGACAAGTGACTGTATTCCTGTAATCCCATAAATAATTCTGGAAAGACAACGTGAAAAATCGACCAAAGCTCCTCAATCGAATTTTCAATAGGCGTCCCGGTGAGGGCAAAACGGTGGTTCGCCTGTATTCTTTTCACCGCTCTCGCTGTTTGCGTGATCGGATTTTTAAAGGCCTGTGCCTCATCGAAAAACACAGTATGGAAGGCCTGTTTCTCGTACCATTTGATATCTCGGCGCAGCAGGGGGTAAGAGGTAATAACGACATCCATTTCTATGCAAGCCCTTTGCAATTGGACCCTCTCTGCTTTACTGCCATCCATCACCAAAGCTTCTATTTCCGGAGCAAACTTCATCAATTCGCTAAGCCAGTTATAGGTTAATGAGGATGGACATACGATCAGAACAGGCTCCCTCTTCTCACGGATATCCGAGAGCTCTGATAAAATAAACGCAATGCTCTGCAGTGTTTTCCCAAGTCCCATATCATCTGCAAGAATCCCTCCGAACCCATAGCCGGCAAGGGTTTTCACCCACTTAAAGCCTTGTTTTTGGTAATCCCGCAAAATAGGCTCTAACTTCTCTGGAACCTTGTCCTCCAAACTTGCAGGATTGCGAAGCTTTTCTAAAAACTGCTTAAACGATTCCTCCAATGTAAAGGCTTGGCTCCCCTCTGCCGAATCTAGCAGCCGAAGCCCCTGAACAATCGGGACATTCAACCCGCTTTCTAAATCTTCATCTTGGGCAGGAACAGCACGCAGGAAACGTTGTATTTCTTCAAACTCCCGTGTTTCCAATGAAAGCAACGATCCGTTTCGCAAACGATAATACCTTCTTTTTTCCTCCAAAGCTTGTAAAATATCCCGGATTTGCTGTTCAGGTATGCCGTCCATTTCAAATTTAAACTCCAGCCAATTGGTGCGTTCCTTCTTGACCCTCACCCTAATTTGCGGACGGGCGTTTTCTCTGAAAATCCGATTTCTTACCGCTGTTGTGGCATAAATCTGCATAAGCTTCTCCAGCTTTGGAACGGTGTAGCATAAAAACTCGAACTCTAGCTCTTCATTTTGCAAAAAATAACCGCCATCCGTTTTACCGAAGGAGCTATCCTCCATCAGCTGAAGGATCGCGTCTTCCTTTTCCTCGTCCCTTATGAGCATGATGCTCAAAGGCGGTTCCCGTCCCTCTAGCGGGTTGATGACGATATTTTCATAATGAAACTCAAGCCCAGCGAGCAGACGATTTTTTACCCGATCCAAATAAAGCTTCGCGATTAATGGAGCCCTCACAAGCCGATTAGCAATGGCATCTGATATACGAACATTTCCGACTTTTTTCAAGCCCGGAATCACTTTTTCCAAAAAAAAATCAACCTGATTGCTCGAAATCGGAATTTCATTCGTTCCGGTCGTTTCGAGCATTTGTTTCAATTCCATTAGACGCCTGCAGTCTTCTTCTTTCAGCTGAATGATTCGCCCATCATATAAGACTGCCCTGTATAAATCCATCACCATCAAACGGTCCATTCCGCTTATACGCAACTGATATCCTTTTCTTTCACTTTCTTCAAAGTCAAACTGTAACGGAAGCCCCTCTTCTGACAACCGTAGACCTTCAAACGTATTTCCGGCATACATTAGCTTAACGAGTGGAGCCTTAATAAGGAGAGGAAGAAGTCGTCCCCAAGAAGAAGACGGAATCATCACCATGTGGTCGCTTTTTGCACCGTCCGATTGATTTGACAGAGAGGCCTTTTCATCTTGCCTTACTTGAAGGAGCTCCTGAATCACATCATCTGTTTCCTTTTGAAAGCAATGAATCCCCGAATCATACGTGAATAGTGTAGAAAGCTCGCAGGATTGGCCTGCCCCCATTCTATCCAGAAATCCCCGAATATCCAGGACATGAACAGGGCCTACTTTTATTTCGACCCCCATCATCCATGAACCCTTGCCCGTATCCACCGGTTTACAGATGAGTTCAGCAGGAAGAACTTGTCTATTTTCAAAATGAAGCTGCTCGCCGCTTGACCGAACGGGCTGATCGTTGAAAAGCCGAAGCAGCCCCTCCGTCAGCAAATCATTCTGCATCGGCTCTGCCCCTTGACGCTGCCGATCGTACATAGCTAGCAAAACAGCCGCAATATGCTGGCAATCATTTTTAACAGAAGCAAGCTTTGGACAGCTACATGCGGTCTTTAGGCCGCCACTTTCATTCATTTCAATCGTCACATTGAAGTCTTCCGTACCTGTAACTGTAGCTTCACAGCAATTATGACTGTATTTATTTATCTTTATCTTTCCCGCACGATAAAAAGAGTCTCCTCTTTTGAAGGAGACAGCACCGCACATGTCTTTGATCATTTTTTGAGTTAAATGCAGTTCCACATGTACCGCTCCTTTCTGAGGATACGTTCATACATATTTTAATCATACTCTGCAAAGAGGATAAAAGGCAAAAATGGAGGGAAACTCTCCAACCACGAAGAAACAATATTCTTTTCAAAAAAATGAAAAGCAAGCCTAAGATGGTTGTGCTCCCCATCTCTAGGCCTGCTTTATCTGCTTAGACAACCAACCGTATCCCATTCCCAGCTGGGTCACTTGTCACATAATAATCCTCTTCCTCTTTAACCGATGCACCGATTCCCTTCAACTGTGCAACCACGTTGTCTCTAGCTGCCTCATTCGGAAAAACAAGTGTGTACCATTTCAAACCTACACTATTTTCCGGAGGGGTTGGTGCTCCGACTCCCTGCCAAGTATTGATGGCAATATGATGATGGTAGCCTCCGGTTGATAGAAAGACAGCTTGCGGGTAGTAGCTAACAGTCTGAAAACCAAGGCCCTTCGTATAAAATTCCTCTGCCTGATGGAGATCCGCTACATGCAGGTGAATATGCCCCATCAGAGTATCAGCAGGCAAACCAGTCCACTCCGCATTACTTTCAGCCAAGATTCCTTCCCCATCCAGCTGTTCCGTTGCCATATCCACTAACCCATTCTTCCAATTCCATTCATCAGACGGGCGGTCACGATATACTTCGATTCCATTTCCATCTGGATCATTGAGATACAAAGCTTCACTCACATAATGATCGGCCGCTCCAAATCGGTAGCCAGTCTGAAGCAAATGCCGTAAAAAGACAGATAAATCAGCTCGGGTTGGCAGCAGAATGGCAAAATGATATAAACCTGACGTACGGCCAGTTTTCGGGACGACATCTGCAGGCTGTTCAAGTGTGACTAATGGAGTTTTCCCATCAGTTGTTAGGACAGCTTTATGACTAGTTTCTTCTAATATATTGAAGCCCATTAAATTTTGATAAAAATTGATTGAGGCTTGTAAGTCTTTTACTTTTAAATTCACTTCTCCAACATAAATATTTGGTTTCTTATGGAAGCTGTTCATCCTCATTACCCCTTTATAAACGTTTTTTTTATTATATGCCTAATACATATAAACTAACGTATTGATAATTATATTTAATTGGAGATATTTTAATTTAAAACATTAGTAAAGTAAAGGGGATTCTATACAACAAAAAGGTAAGCTCCTCTAATTTTTGACCGGAGCTTACCATACCCATTAAACTATTAATCTAACAATAACTCTTTCTTATTAAAACAATTATTTTACAGTTTCAGCCTTCTTGCTCAAATCCGGAAATGGAATCGGTTCATCTGATAAGAAACGATTCAAAACATTCTCTGTTAGACGAGAAATATTATTATCGTAATTATTGTGTGATAGGCTTCCGCAATAAGCAATAGAGCTTGTTGAGAATACCGCACCACCATTTGGGGTCGGGTAGTAAACCATATCAGCCCTAACTCTTGGATTCTCTTCCCCGCCTAGGCCTGGAATATTAAAGTACAATTCTTCTGCTACCGGCACATAGACATTTGTGTGGCCTACAGATGAAGCCACAATGACGGCATGTGAAGGAGTTCCAAGCTCCTCATCATAAATATCTAATTCTAATCCAGCTGCTCCTCCACCTACTAGACCAAAGTCACCGATTTTTTCGTCTTTTCCAATTCCCTCAAAAATCCATTCTACTCCTGGTTCAAAGCTATCTTCTGATCTGAGATAATAAGAGGATACTTCAAAGCCCTCCGCCATATATCCTACGCCGCAAACCTTTTGAGGCGCCCTGCCGCGGTGCTTCCAAATACTGCCCTGTTCGCCTGTAATACTTAAATGAATTTCGCCCGGTTTAGATTTCCAGCCTTGGTTTCCATAATTCTTTCGAACTTCCATGAGGTTTGGATTTTTCGGATCAAAGGTAACAACCCAATAGAATCCATTTGAGCCCATATACATGAAGCGGCCCCCATTAGCTTGGTAATCCTCTACAGCATCCAGCATTTGGCCCGAGTAGTACTCTGGGTGAGAGCCTGTAATGGCCACTTGATAATGGCTTAACAGCTCATATCCTTCAAAATGCAAGTCTTGATCCGTAATGACATCAAAGTCAAAGCCTTTTTCAGTCAGCCAGTCGATTAAGTGTAAATCCGCATTAAATTGCCATAGGGAAGGAGATAGATTATGACGGTATTTTGGTCTCATATTCAAAATTGGCCGCAAGCTTGATGAGAAGCAAACCCCAGAGCCATCATTATGATGATCATATGTGGATAGACCAAATTCCGCATGCTCCCCTAAATACATATCCTCCTGCTGTACGACTGGAGCCCTTCCAAACATAAGCTGGGCAAGCGGGATATCCTGGAAGCGGTTGTTGGCGTATGCTAAATAGCTGGCAGTAGGAATAATTAGAGCTGCTTTCGCAGTAGGCTTTCCCTTCTTCGGTCTAACAAAGAATACAATGTAATCCTCATCATCTCCTGCATACACATGGGCAGCATATACACCGCTTTTTAACGAGTCAGGTACTGTCCATTCAAAGTCAACATCCCATTTCGCATCAGTCATATCATCATCATGGAATTGAATAGCTCCATATTGTTCTGGAGCATGGGTAAAGTTTTGCTCCTCAGATGTCCAGTTATATCCAGTCATCGCGCGAGTAGGGTGATTAACTGCTTCACCATGGATTTGATTTGGCCCCTTATCATATATCTTTTCAAGCTCCTTGATGCCCTTCTTCGTAATCCCCTCTGCAAAGTCCCATGCAGCTACAACGCGATTTCCAGAAGGATTTTCAATCCATGCAGACATTTCTTCTTTCGTTAAAGCTGCATTCGCTATACGCGGACGGTCAATTTTTCCATTGAATCGCCAAATAACCTTTTGTTTACCGTCTGCCTTTTGGAAAATACTAGCGATAATGAATTCAGCATCATTGGAAGTATGGGGCTTCACTACAGTCTCTACTTCATTACTAGCATTCATATCATCAATGCCGAATGGAAGTGAAAATCTCCCATTTGTTTTCGTAATAACAGCTTCTTGGAAAACAGTTATTTTTCCCGTTTCTGCATCAAAGGATCCCCCAACAAAAAACCATGTGCCTTGTATAAGTGGCTTGTTTGTGCTAACCTTCTCAACTTTCCCGTTTTGATCGCCAATCCATAAAGCCAGACAGCCTTTTTCGTCAATAAAAAGGCCATAGCCTGAATTTTGATCAGGGGACCATTTTGTTAGAATTCCTTGCACGCCTAAATCAGGTGTTGTTGGAAAAATCATTGCTTGCAACGAAAAACTGCTAACGCTTTCAAAATGAGACTGAGAATCGAATTTGATATAGGACCCCATATGTATGGCCTGCTTTCTGCCATCATACTCCTTATTCACATCTGCATCTACACTATAAATCTTTAGTCCTGGCCCTTCAGGGTTGGAATCTCCATGGACAAGATGGACAATTTCTGTTTTATATTTTTTTTGGTCACTGTTTACCATAAATTTAATATTTTGACCAGGCTGAACACTTAATCGATCTGTATAACCGTTAATTGCCAATAGAATCCTCTCCCTTTTTGGTAGTTATTAATCTACTAATCCATGTTTTTTGAGTCTTTTAAGGAATAATGCATGCTCCGCCTTCTCACGTGTGTCAAAGCATTGATCTTCAAAAACTTTATAAGGAACTCCGCGCTTCCCTGGATGCTCCCCTAAACACCATTCTTGATGTGGCTTTGTACAAACAATAAGATCTTTTCCTTCGATAATTTCGTGATTTCTTCTTAGGAAATTGAGAACCATGCTCAGATTATAGCTATGTCTGCCAACAGGCTGCTTTCTATGCTCTTCAATTAACTCCTCTGTAATAAGGGGCTTAATGTTATTCTCAAGGATGTATTTATCTGTACTTAAATAAGCTTTCTTTGCTTGTGCATTCAAAATAAACCCTCCTTAATTTTCAACATGTAATGTTTCTGACCTACCAAAGTAGCTGAATAAATTTTAGAATAGTCAGTCAATTAACTTTGAATTTTGGGTGACATTTGTAATAAACCCAAACAATCAGTCACTTCCTTTCTTTGTTTTGCACCCTTCACTATTTGTAATGCAAAATCCATACCAAGTTTCATAGATAAAAGACTTAAAGGTTTTTTTAATGAAATGAAGAATATAATACATTGATGTTGTTAACCTTTTGATAGTCAACTTTTCTTCCTTTTATAAAAATTACATTTTTCATTTAAAAAATTTTCTCACAAACAAAATGTTAAGCATTTGTACACTCAAATCTGTAAAGAGGATGTTCAACTGTCAAATTAGTGTACTGAACAAAAAATGAACAATTTTATAAAAGAAAGGAGCCAATATCAATGGAAAAACAGGAGTTGAAAGTGGGAATTCTCTTTTCATTAACAGGGACAACCAGTATTACCGAACGGGGACAGTATCAAGCATGCTTATTAGCGATTAAACATATTAATGAAAGCGGCGGTATTAATGGAAAAACACTTATCCCGATCGTTGAGGATGCAGCTTCCGATCCTGATATAACTCGCCAGAAGGCTGAAAAGCTTATCGTTACCGATCAAGTAACGGCCATTGTTGGCTGCTACACCGCTGCATGCAGGAAAAGTGTTATTCCCGTTTTGGAAATGCATAATAATTTATTATTCTATCCGACCATAAATGAAGGCGGAGAAATGCATCCCAACATCTTTTATTCCAATTCAACTCCTAATCAACAGCTGCTGGAATTCATCCCTTGGCTCATCCGCCATGTCGGAAAGACCTTTTACCTTCTAGGCTCAGACTATATTTATCCTAGGGAGATAAACCGATTCGTACGCCAGCTAGTTGAATATCACGGAGGATCTGTGTTTGGAGAACAATACGTTGCACTAGGAAACCAAGTTTTTGATAAGCATTTCAGTGAAATCCGACAGATGAATCCAGATATTATCTTTTCGACCTTGGTTGGCGACAGTACTATTAGCTATTACCAGCAGCATGAAAAACTCGGGTTTCAGCAGGCCATTGCTAGTAATGTGACAGCAGAAACCGAAATTAAAGCGATTGATCCTAAAGGAAAAACTGAACTTTATTCCAGTTTTTCATATTTCAGCACTATTGATCGTGCCGAAAATAGAAAATTCATAATGGAATTCCAGCGAATTTATGGGACTGATATTATTAGTTCTGTTATGGAAAGTGCCTATAATAGCATGATCCTGCTTTCAGAAGCACTCAAAAGAGTAGATACCTTCTCAGCTGATGCCATTCGACGTGCCTTGTCTGGTCTATCCATTGAAGCCCCACAAGGGAAAATTATGGTTGATCCGATCAATCAGCATGTATGGCTAAATTCTCGGATTGGAAAGGTTACTGAATCCGGTCAATTTCATATTTTATGGGAGTCAGATAATCCAATTAAACCGATTCCCTTAATGGAAGATGCCCTGCCATCACACCGTAAGGACATTATCCCTGTCAAAAAGAATGAACAATTCCAGACTAAAAATAATCAATGCGAGCCCCTTCTTTCTGAACTCAAAAAGAATCTTTCAAAGCTGCCCTTCCCGTTTGCCTATTTTAATGAGGAAGGTGTGCTGATAGAAATCATTAATGGTGGCTTTCCCGCAGCAACCTCCCCACTATTAAATTTGCGACCGGGAGATACGGTAAATAGCACTCTATTGAAAAACAGTGGAATTGCTGCTGCTTTCAGAGTGAAAACTTCCGCATATGAAGTTACAAATGAAAGGGATATGAAATCAAACAATACATATGTTGTTGCAGGGTTCACTATTATTGGATCATTTGATGAACTTAAAGGTGTATTGGGCGTTTATATGCCAAAGACTTCATCTGAATCAACTGAACAGCTGCTGGAAAGCATTAGGTGTATCATCCATCTAAGTTCTAAGCTAGTTGAAAGTCAAGAGAAACAGTATATTCTAAATAACGCCCTTGGTGAAATTACAGACCAGCAGCCGGGAGGCTTGTTTATCATAAAGGAAGGGCAAATTCATTTTCAAAACAATAAGGCAGCAGAACTATGGAGAAATAAACAAAGCCTAGTACAAACTGTTTTACAGGAGATTTCTTTGAATAGGGCGGATAGAGAAAAGGGCGAGGAGAGTATTTTAAGGCGTAAGGATAGCGAAGAAAGCTACGAGATTAAAGTACAAAAGAAAAATTCGTTGATTTTTATTCATTTTAAATCCCTTCCTCGCCATCCGTATCGGTTTTCCTTTAATGAAAGAAAGAACTTAACCACCTATGATCTAGTCGGCTCTAGTGATTTATTTTTAAAAACAATTGAATTGGCACGCTCTGCTTCGAAAATACAAGCTAATACTCTTTTACTAGGGGAAAGCGGGACTGGCAAAGAGATGTTTGCCCGTGCTATCCATAATGAAAGTGCACGGAGGAATAAGCCATTTGTAGCGATAAATTGCGGTGCAATTTCAAAAGAACTGATTAATTCTGAACTGTTTGGGTATGTAGAAGGGGCTTTTACAGGTGCCAAAAAGGGCGGCAGCCCAGGCAAATTTGAGGTTGCTAATGGCGGGACTCTTTTTCTTGATGAAATTGGTGAAATGCCTCTTGAGCTGCAAACAGCCTTATTAAGGGTTTTGCAAGAAAAAGAAGTCGTTCGCGTTGGCGGTCACAAGCCTATTCCATTAGACGTTCGAATAATTGCCGCAACGAATAAGGATCTTTTTCAGGAAATTGCCTTCAATGGCTCATTTCGTAGTGACCTGTATTACCGGCTAAATGTTTTTACTATCGAATTAATACCTCTTCGCAAAAGGCCTGAAGATATCGCCCATTTCAGTTATCATTATTTAGAAGATTTCAATGCCCTAACTGGTAATAAGAAGGAATTTTCAAATGAAGCCATGATGCTAATGAAAAAATACAATTGGCCCGGAAATGTACGAGAGCTTTGCAACGTTATTGAAAGGGCCTATTACTTAGCAGGGAACTCATCCATTATTGAACAAGAGCATCTTCCTCAAGAAATAGCTGAAAATGTCCAAGCATTTAAGCAGGAAGACACTTATACCCTCCATAATATAAAGAGCATTACGGATATAAAGGAAAAAAACTATGAACACGAACGCCAATTTTACATTCAAACATTAATGAAACACAAGGGAAATATCACAAGAACAGCCAAACACCTTAGCATCTCCCGTACAACCCTGTACCAGAGACTTAAAGAATTCCAAATTGAAATTAGAAAAGTTAAATAGATGTATAGAGAAGCATACATCCCTGATGTTGGAGGGTGTATGCTTCATATTTTTTATAAACCCGCGGATCCTTCTAATAAATCAAAGTTTATTTCAAAGATAGATGTTATATCCATTACAGCCTGTTTGAAAAATAAGCATAAATTGAGTTTTCTATTCACGTTAACTATGCCTACTTAGGATGAATTCAACATAATCATTATTAATCACCATTCTTACCAGGAGGGAATTATGCAAAATCAGCCATATCCTGTTGTAAAGCCCTTTTTAAAAACACATAGCTTAGTTCCTGAAAATCAGGAATCACCGATTCATTTCATTAAAAATGACATCGTGCCAGCCAAATTTTTTTATAGACGGAACCACTTTTCTTATCCGACATTATCTTATTCAAGCTATTGGCTCCCTATTAATGGACTCGTATCAACTCCCTCACTGCTTTCTATGCAAAACATTCTGCAGCTTCCAGCAAAAACAGTAAAGATTGCACTCGAATGTGCAGGAGACAAGCGAAGCCTTTTCGAACCTAAAGTATTTGGGGAACAATGGGAAAAGGGAGGAATAAGCCAAGGTTATTGGAAGGGGGTTCCTTTGCGTGTCTTGCTTAAACAGACTGGCATTAGAGAAGGGGCTAAGGAAGTAGTCATAGAAGGCTACGATTATGGAAAAAGAACCGATTCCGATCAGATTCATACGTATACACGAAGCCTGCCTCTCGAAAAAGCACTGCACCCTGATACTTTAATTGCCTATGAATATAATCATCAGCCCATTCCGTTTAAGCATGGTTACCCATTGCGATTAATTGTGCCTCAATGGTACGGCATGGCTTCTGTCAAATGGATAAAGCAAATATCGATTATTGATTCTCATTTTTCCGGTCCTTTCCAATCGATAGACTATGTGTATTATCCTCATAAGGAAAATGACAAGGATGCTTTTCCGGTCACAACGCTTCATGTCAATTCAACGATTCAGCAGCCTTTGGATATGAAAATTTTAAATACAGGTAAGCATTTAATAAAAGGAATAGCTTGGACGGGTGAAGGCACTGTTTCAAAAGTTGAGATTAGTTTGGATGATGGGCAAACGTGGACAAATGTGAAAATGGAAAATCGGGATCCTGTTGGTTATGGCTGGGTGGCGTGGTCATACCAGTGGAAGGCAGCTGAGAAAGGTGAATACGTGATTATTTCAAAAGCAACCGATTCTTACCACCGAGTTCAGCCATCGATACCTTTCTGGAATAGAAAAGGCTATGGGTACAATGCGGTTGATAAAGTTAAGGTTAAGGTAGAATAACAGCTTTTTTTTGCTATTAAAAATATACATGCTGAAAGAGCAAGGAATTTACCTCCTGCTCTTTTTAGCTTTCATCATTAATAATCCATTACCTATGTTTATTTCGGTCATAATAGATGCATTGGATTGAATCCAATAGAATTTGCTCTGACGATGCAATTTTTACTTTTTCCATAAATTGTGGTTGAATGAGATGAATGAGTGGCTGATTAACCTCATGCAGGTTTCGTAAAGCTTCAATTACTTTTTGATCCCATTCCTCTGAGAAATAAAGAAGATCATCAGGGTAAACTTCCTTTCTTTCTGTTCCATCCTCTGGTATACACTCAAAGGGTTCATCTATATTTAAAGTTCCATAATCATCCGTTAATTGCTCCCCAGGATGAATGTCCCGGACTGCCACTTCAAATTCATAAGCTGTTCCTAAACAATTAGCATGAAAACTATGGTTCACATATCTGCCTAAATCCCAACAAAGAATATATTTTCCTTCTTGATTACGATAGGAGTATTTCTTTAGGAGCTCCCTTCTGTATTGATCTAGATTTTCAACATCGTTTGGCTCCAGTATTTGATCCAGCTCATCCAAAGCCCACGTAATTGTACCCTTTGGAATGAATTCAGTTGCAAATACCCCAAAACCTATCTGATCATTAATAAAGCGTAATTCCGTATGTGGGTGAATCATGTCGAGTATTCCCCTTTGCATAGTTGGTTTTATCCATAATCTATGCACATAAATCCAGCTTGTTGCAAAAGAAAAAGCTGTTTCTGCCTCATTTTAGGCAGAACAGCTTTTATCTTTCTTCAACGATTCAGAGCCCTTAGGTAAGGACATCTTACATACAAGCATGTTAATATCTTGTCTTTCTTATACCTTTTTAACAAATTCAGATTTTAATTTCATGGCTCCAAAGCCTTCAATTTTGCAATCAATATCATGGTCGCCATCCACAAGACGGATTCCTTTAACCTTCGTTCCAACCTTGATAACAGATGAACTCCCTTTCACCTTAAGGTCTTTAATGACCGTAACCGTATCCCCATCGTTTAGGATATTTCCATTTGCATCTTTATAAACCTTTACGTCATCATTTTGTGCCTCCGATTCCAGATTCCATTCATGGGCACATTCCGGACAAATAAACAGATTTCCATCTTCATATGTATATTCTGAATTACATTTTGGACAATTAGGCAATTTCGACACTGGCAATTTCCCCCTTCATTATTAGTCTAAATACTCTCTTGGTTTCATCGCCTACAAGTATATTGGATAATCAATAAAGTTTCCACTAAACTTCATAAATGCTTGTCTTAGTATGTTATTATCACCGGCCTTAAATACCATGAACTTTCATGGCTATTGTTTTCCAACTTAACCTGCATAAACGAGATTCATGAACCCTTCATGACTTCCGTTTTCCATCTTAAACTACTAAAACAAG
>NZ_JBALOW010000011.1:566-33124 GCF_036965085.1 Bacillus sp. JJ1532 | reverse complement strand
AACCCTTCATGGCTTCCGTCATCTTAACCTGCTAAAACAAGCCTCATGAACCCTTCATGGATTTCCGTTTTCCATCTTAACCTGCTAAAACGAGCTTCATGAACTCTTTCTGGCAAAAAAAGACCAGCCCCCACCTTAAGAGGGCTAGTCTTTGTCAATTAAATCATCCGAACGGTCACAATTCCATCGATCTGGCTAATGATCTCTTCCAAACTCAACATAATTTCATTATCTACATTATTATCAATATCAATAATGGTATAAGCATAATCGCCACGGCTTCTATTCACCATGTCGGCGATGTTTAAATGATAGTTTGATATAGCAGATGTAATCTTTCCGACCATGTTTGGAATGTTTTGATGGAAAGCCGTCACACGCTGTTTTCCGGTATAAGGAAGAGCAGCATTGGGGAAATTCACTGAGTTTCTAACATTCCCTGTCTCTAGAAACTCCTTTAGCTGGCGGGCTGCCATAATCGCGCAATTCTCCTCGGATTCAACTGTAGAAGCACCAAGATGAGGGGTTGGAATCACGTTCTTCATTTTCATTACATTTTCATTTGGGAAATCTGTCATATACTTTCCTACTTTTCCGCTTTCAAGGGCAGCTGACATATCCTTTTCATTCACTAATTCACCTCGAGAAAAGTTCAAAATATAGACATCGTCCTTCATTAAGCTAAAGGTCGCTTCGTTGAACATTTCTCTTGTATCTTCCGTTAATGGAACATGGACGGTAATATAATCAGATTCAGCAAAAAGCTGTTCAATTGTCATCGCCCGCTGTACTTTGCGGGATAACTTCCAGGCAATATCAACAGAGATAAATGGGTCAAACCCAATGACATCCATGTCTAACTCAATCGCATCATTCGCCACAAGTGCGCCGATCGCTCCCAACCCAATGACGCCTAGAGTTTTCCCCTTAATTTCCTTCCCAACAAATTGCTTCTTGCCCGCTTCCACAAGCTTTGGAATTTGTTCTCCCTCGCCCGCTAACGTCTTAACCCAGCTCACTCCGGCAAAAAGGTTACGAGATGCAGCCATTAATGAAGTCAGCACCAATTCTTTCACCGCGTTGGCATTAGCACCTGGGGTATTAAATACAACAATCCCTTGCTCCGTGCACTTATCGACCGGAATGTTATTCACGCCCGCTCCTGCTCGCGAAATAGCCTTTAATTGTTTGCCGAATTCCATTGAATGCATATTAAAGCTGCGAACAACAATTGCATCAGGGTTCTCACTATCATTGTCAATTGTATAATGATTATTAAAAACTTTTAGTCCGCTTTCTGCGATGTTATTTAATGTTTTGATTGTCTTTGCTTTATTTACCACTGTTGTGCTCATCTTCACTTCTCCTCTTTATCGTATATTTATAACCTTGGAATCTAATAAAATAAAAAAGAGACTGGTGTTCTCCAATCTCTTCAGACATCAAAAAATAACAAATACCACAATACATTCGTTATTCTTCTGTCCTTTTGCCTGAGATTTTGAACCCTTCGGCGCTGCAGTCAACCTGCAGTCTCTCCAGAAGCTGCTCCTGCTATAGTGTGACCCATAACAATCATAGCTTTCTTCCTATTCACTTTTTAAAAACGTTCAAATATTGGGAAAAATCTGTATCTCTACAATAATAGAAATTAAAAGCTTTATCAACCATTAATTTTCTGAGCCATCCCTCCTGTATATACACAAAGAGGTAAGGGAATAAACTCCCTTACCTCTGCCCAGGCGAACGGCTAATCGATACTATGTGCTCCCCCACGGTTATCCGTTTTCGCCAGTTACACATAGCCTTTGAAATTGATACTATCTTATCAGATTCTTCTGAAACATTCAACCACTAATTATGTGGGTCAGAGGGACAGGTTCATGGTCCCGCCTTCGTTATTGATTGGAAGTAGTTTGTCCTCGCGTTCCTTAATTGGACACGGTTCCTGTCCCATTGTCCCTTACAATTCATTACAGTACCCATTAAAAATCTCTGCCGCTTTTTCTATATCATCTTTACTTATACCGCGGTATGTTGTCATTCTAACATATTTGTCTGACATGCTTTTAACCTTTAACCCACGCTCCATAAGATCCGATTCAAATTTTCCTGCTGAATATCCACTAGGCGAAACATCAACGACTACAATATTCGTTTGAACCATTCCGAGGTTTAATTTAATATTTTTATTCTCCGCAATTTTGCTTGCGAGTAAATAGGCATGTTCATGATCCTCTTTTAACCTTTGGGATTCCTCCGTTATCCCAAGAATTCCTGCGGCTGCAACAATACCAGATTGACGCATGCCTCCTCCAAGCAGCTTTCTCGTTGTTCTTGCCTGCTGTATAAATTCTTTACTTCCACAAAGCAGGGAACCGATCGGCGCGCTTAATCCTTTGGAAACACAAAACATAATGGAATCAACCGGGGCTACTAGCTCTTTAACTGATAGATTATAATAGGCAGCTGCATTAAATATTCTCGCTCCATCTAAATGAACAGGAATCTTGCATTCTTTTGCCAGTTTACAGATCACTTCTGTCTCCTGAGCAGACATACACGTACCGCCTTTGAAATTGTTTGAATTCTCCAAGCATAAAAGCTTTGTCTCTCCTTGTAAAAAAATAGATTTGAGGTTTTCTATTTTTGGAATCCCAAACTCATCTGTTTCATAAGAGACTGGTTGTAAACCAAAGTAGTTCTTCATGAAAGGTGATCTTTCACTTTTGTATATATGGCTGTTCTCCTCTATTGCTACAATATCCCCTCTGATACAGTGAGTCATCATAGCGATTATGTTTCCGATTGAGCCACTGTTACAAAACATGGCGTCTTCTTTCCCTGTTATGTTTGCTGCTAAGTCTTCAAGGGTATTGACGGTCGGGTCTTCTCCTTTTCCGTCTTGATTGCTTCTTCCGTCATCGCCTACTATCGCTTCATACATTGCCCTTCTCATTGCCCCAGTAGGCTTTGTTAACGTATCACTCCGTAAATCAACCAATATGACTTACCCACTTTCAAAGGGACAAGAGGTCAGGTTTATTGTCCCGCCTTCGTTTGAATTGGGACATAGTTCCCGTCCAAATGTCCCTCATTCATGTTTCCGTTAATATAGTTTTTGCAATTTTCGAGTCTAGTTTTTCGAATTCATAGTAACTGATTGTTTCATAAAGTTCTTTTCTTGTTTGCATTTTATTTAGGTAATTCTTTTGTGTACCATTGCTGCGAATTTCAGTAAAAACATCTTCTATTGCTTTTGCAGCAGTTCGAAGTGATGTAACTGGGTAAATAACCATGCTGTAACCAAATGATTCAAATTCGTTAGCATGAAAATAAGGCGTTTTTCCGAATTCTGTCATGTTGGCTAACAGCGGCGCCTTTATTCCATTCTTCACCTGCAGAAACTCCTCTTCATTCGTGAGTGCTTCTGGAAAAATAGCATCCGCTCCAGCTTCTACATACTTATTTGCCCGTTCAATTGCCTGATCGATTCCTTCAACAGCAACTGCGTCCGTTCTTGCAACAACAAGTAATGAAGGAGCTACTTCTTTAATAACCTTGATTTTTTGCATCATGTCTTCAACACTAATTAACTTTTTTCCATTAAGATGACCGCATTTCTTTGGCAGCTCCTGATCTTCTATTTGAACGGCAGCCACCTTTGCCTCCACCATTTCTCTTGCTGTTCTTGCTGTATTGAGAATCCCGCCAAAGCCTGTGTCGATATCTACGAGTACCGGTAAATTTGCAGCACGAATGAGGTCCTTAGCACGTGCAGCCATTTCTTCTGAAGTAACAATACCTAAATCTGGAAGACCGCGACTAGCTGTATAGGCTGCACCTGATAAATACAGTGCCTCGAAGCCAGTTTTTTTCGCAACAAGAGCGGTCATTCCATCATGCACTCCCGGTATCTGTAAAATAGTAGAATGTAACATTTTTTCACGAAACAGTTTGGCCAACTCTTCTTGACTTAGTTCTTTATCAACAATCCAAGGCATATGGATTCCCCCCTAGATTACTAATTTCGCCATGAAATCATTGACGTTTGTTTTACATAATTCATTGTGGTCTGTACATAATTGAAAGATTTCTCTTACTTGGTTTTGAGGGAAGCGCGTTTCTAAATTACTGCTGAATTTTTTAAATAATAATGGTATTCCCTCGTCTCTGCGGAAGCGGTGCCCAATTGGATATTCCCTGATAATCCTTTCAGTTGAAGTACCATCCTTGAAAAATATTTGAATCGCATTGGCGATTGATCGCTTATTTGAATCTAGATAATCCTCACTGTACTGTTTATTTTCAATAACCTCCATTTTTTCACGCAGGCGATCAATTCTAGGATCCTGTGAAGCTTCTTCTTCATAGTGATCTGAATTTATTGTTCCAAATAGGAGTCCAATTGCCGCTATATATTGCAGACAATGGTCTCTGTCTGCAGGATTATGAAGCGGACCTGTTTTATCAATAATTCTTATCGCTGACTCATGTGACGTTATAACGATTTTATCAATTTCATCTAAACGATTCACGATTTGCGGGTGAAGTTCAACCGCACATTCCGCAGCTGTTTGACCATGAAATTCTGCAGGAAACGAAATCTTAAATAAGATGTTTTCAATCACATAAGTGTCTAACGGTCTACTTAACGTAAGTTCCTTTCCAGCAAAAAGGACATCTTGGAATCCCCAATTCGGAGCCGTTAATGCTGTTCGATAGCCCATTTCACCTTTCATAGCCATCATCGCCAGCCGAACACCGCGGCTTGTTGCATCACCTGCTGCCCAAGACTTCCGTGAGCCTGTATTCGGAAAATGACGGTATGTTCTCAAGCTAGAATTATCAATCCATGCATTCGATAAGGCATTGATTATTTGTTCTTTTGTTCCCCCAAGCATAGCGGTTACCACAGCGGTTGTTGCAATCTTAACAAATAGAACATGATCTAGACCTTGACGATTCAAGCTATTTGTTAAGGCTAGTACTCCTTGAATTTCATGCGCTTTGACAATTGCTTCAAGTACACTGTCCATTGTGAGTGGGTCACTTCCTTCAGAAATCCGTTTCCGGCTTACATAATCAGCAACAGCAAGTATGCCACCTAAGTTATCGGAAGGATGTCCCCATTCGGCTGCTAGCCATGTGTCATTATAATCAAGCCAACGAATTGCACAGCCAATATTAAAAGCTGCTTGTACCGGATCTAATTCAAATTGTGTCCCTGGTACTCTGCTTCCATTTGGTACAACCGTTCCTGGGACAATTGGGCCAAGATGTTTTGTGCATTCCGGGTATCTCATTGCCAAAAATCCGCAGCCTAACGTATCCATGAGTACATATCTTGCTGTTTCAAATGCAGCCTCACTTGTTATTTGTTTATTTAAGACATATTCTGCAATGGTTTCTAATACTTCATCTACTTGAAGAGCTTTTGTTGATTCTAACTTTTGCATGAAACTAATCACCCTTTCTTCCTTATCAATACTAGTTAGGTGTTATATAGAGTTATAGCTGTTGGTCCATTGAATCATCAGCCACTTTTTTCTTTTTCCTATTCCTAAAGATCGGTACAATAAAGGAAAGGAATGCAATGACAAGTAATGTGCAAGCAATTGGCCTTTCTGCAAAAATCAGTAAGCTCCCGTTTGATATGGTCAAAGATTGACGTAAAGACTGTTCCATCATTCCGCCTAATATAAAGGCTAATAGCATAGGGGCTGCTGGAAATTTCAAGCTTGCCATAAAGAAACCGATAATTCCAAATAACACCAACAAATATAAATCAAATGTACTATAGCTTATTCCAAACACACCGATTAAACAAAATACGATGACGAGTGAAATCAGTAGCGGGCGCGGTATTTTTAATATTTTCGATATATATGGTATTAATGGAAGGTTCAATATTAGCAGAATAATATTCCCGATATACATACTCGCAATCACTCCCCAAAACACATCGGGGTGATCATTCATTAGTAATGGGCCCGGTTGGACCCCTAACACAATTAATGCCCCTAACATAACCGCTGTTGTTCCTGAACCTGGGATTCCTAAGCTTAATAAAGGAACAAAGGCACCACTAGAAGCTCCATTATTTGCAGCCTCTGGTCCGGCTAAACCGGCAATCGAACCTTTTCCAAACTCCTCTGGTTTTTTCGATAACTTCTTCTCAGAAATGTATCCTAGAAAGGAAGCAATGGTTCCGCCTGCACCAGGAAGAACGCCAATCAAAAAGCCTAAAACGGATTGCCTGCCCATTGGTCCAGCCATTTCCTTGTAATCTTGTTTTGTTAAATGTAAGCTTCCTAGTTTATTGCTGAAGATACTTTTTTCTTTCCGTTCCAATATTAATGAGCTAACCTCTGCTAATGCAAACAAACCAAGGGCTATAACTAGAAAGTCAATTCCTTCTAATAAATTTGTAATGCCAAAGGTATATCTCACAGTGCCTGTTTGTCCATCTATTCCTATCGTGGAAATCATAAACCCAATTGTGGCTGATATTAAAGCTTTTACTGTTGAACCTTCTGAGAAACTTGATACAGTCATTAAACCCATTAACATCAGTGCAAAATATTCAGCAGGACCAAATGATATGGCAAGATTTGCAAGAACCGGTGCAAAAAGTGTTAAAAGAACAACACTTACTGTACCTCCTACAAAGGAAGCGATTGCGGCAATGGCCAATGCCTTACCCGCTTTCCCCTGTTTTGCCATTGGATATCCATCGAAGGTAGTTGGAACAGACATTGATTCTCCAGGTGCATTCAGTAAGATAGAAGAAGCTGCACCACCGTAAGCAGCGCCATAATAAACTCCTGCCATTAACAATAAGGCCATTGCAGGATCCATTCCATACGTAATCGGGATCATCACAGCAATAGCTGTTATTGGACCTAAACCAGGAATCATCCCAATAAGTGTTCCGATAACTGCACCAATAAATACAAATAAGAGGCCATGCAGGCTTAACGCTACTTTAAAGCCAGTTATGATTCCTTCAAAAATATCCAATGTAACCCTCCTCCCTAAAAAGGTAAAATGCCTTTTGGTAAGCTAATTTGTAAGAATGAATTAAATAAAAGATAGATAAAAAGAGGGATCGATAGAGATACAATGACATTTGAAAGCCATTTTTTGTATCCAAGAAATCGAGAATTAAGGAAAAGAAATAAGGCAGTTGTAATGATAAACCCTAGTATTTCAAGAAAGAAAATATAGAGCAATACAAAACTAAGAACAGTTAAAATTACCTTCCCTTCCCCTTTTGGAAGTTTTCTGCCTTCGCCTTTTTGTTCATCCTTATTGAAGTAAAGTAAGATTGATAAAAACAAAAGAATAAATCCAAGTGTAATCGGAACTGCATCGGAGTCTACTGGAACATAAGGAAAAGCTGGTAAACGAAGGCTTAACACTAAATAGCCAATGGATATCAATGCTAAAAAAACGGATATTTTTTTATTCAATGTATTTAACACGCTTGCACCACCTTTTGGAAAGGAGCCAATGAATTGATCCATTGGCTCCCTATTGCATTCCTTATTTTCCTATGCCTAATTCATCTAATAGCTCTTTCATGGCTACTTTTTCTTTTGTCAAAAATTCAACATATTCTTTGTTGTTCATATACATTTCAGACCATCCATATTGCTCTCGTATTTTCGCCCAGCCTGCAGAATCACTTAACTCCTTAAATTTCTTCTCATAGTAGTCTAGTGCGGCTTGATCCATTTCCGGCGGCCCAAAGAAACCTCTCCAGTTAATGAACGTAGCATCAATTCCTTGCTCTTTTACTGTTGGGAAGTCTTTTAACACTTCACCAGATAGACGTTCTTCTGAGGTCACACCTAATACCTTAATTTTCCCTGCCTTTACTTGCTCTACCGTTTCAGCTACACCTGTTGAAAAAACTTGTACACTGCCATTTAACAATTGAGTAAGTGCACCACCATCTTGATCTGATACATATTTTATTTTCTTAATGTCTACTCCAGCAGCCTTTGCTACTTTAATGAATTGAATGTGGTCCATGCTTCCTGGAGAAGATGCTCCAACAATCGAAATGCTAGATGGATCCTTTTTCATGTCCTCAAATAATTCATTTAAATTATTCCATTTTGCATCTGCCTTAACGGCAATCGCTGCATAATCCGCAATCAGGTTAGAAATTGGTGTGAAATCCTCGAAATCAAACTCAGATTGTCCGTTAAGCGGAACTAAAAGCATAGGCGGCGAAGTAACGAACAAGTTATATGGGCTATCCTTTTTGCTATGAATGTACGCCCAAGCAATTGCTCCTCCACCTCCAGGTTTGTTTACTACTCCTAAGCTTTGCTCGATAATCTTCTCTTCTTCAAAGACTTTTGCTGCCATACGCGCAGTTGTATCCCAACCGCCTCCAGGACCAGCAGGTGCAACGATTTCAATAGCCTTTTCTGGTTCCCACGTTTTCTCTGGCTTTTCTTCATTTGGTTTTTCTTCCTCTGGCTTTTTTGTAGCAGAATCACTTGAACATGCAGCTACAAATAGTAGTAAAAGTACAGACATAATTGAAAGAATCTTTCTCATGAATCCCCCTCCAAATTTTTTATTCCTTAATGAGAAAATCAAACCTTACTCCTAATCATATGTAGCCATTTTCAAAATAATTAAATAGATTTTGGAATATTTGGATTATTTCGTTTGCGGCAACCAAAAAAATACACCTCTTATTAATTAGAGGTGTTTAAAGAATATGGTATTTTCTTTCCGTCTTTTTTATTTTCAATAATATCCACAAATTTAGTAGATGCTGGCGAAAGTGGAACACTTTTCAGAAAACAGACACCTATATCGCGTTTTGGTATTTCCTCAATAAGCTTGATTTCATACAATAATCCTTTATTTAAATAACTTAGTGAAAATTCCTTCGTCACACAGGCAATCCCTAGATTAATTTTTGCAAATTCCAAAAGTAGATCATGTGAGCCTAATTCGAATTCAGGGGATATTTGTATACCTTTGGATAGTAAATAATCTTCAACATAGTTTCTGGAATTTGAATTATCTAGAAAAATTAAAGGCAGCTTGACTAATTTCTGGATACTCACGGCTTCAGATAATAGGGCCTTATATTTTTCTCCGCATACAAAGATATCGTGGACTTCAAGGCATGGCCTTAACTCTAGCGCAGGGTCATCAATCGGGAAATTACAAACAGCCACATCGACCTCTCCCGATTTGAGCAAAGAGCAGATTTCTAATGTCGTCCCATTCACAATCTTAAATTTAATATTGGGATAATTATTGTGAAAAACCTCTAAATATGGAAGTAAAAAATATCTGGAGATCGTGTCCCCAACACCAATCTTTAATTCTCCCGTAGTTAAATTTTTAAATTCTAGTATTTTTTCCTCTCCTACATCTATTAAATTAATAGCTGAATGAGTATATTCAAATAATAGTTTGCCCTCATCAGTGAAGGTAACCCCTTTAGGAGTCCGATTAAAAAGGCGTGTATCCAATTCTTTTTCTAATTGCATGATGCTTTGACTAACGGCAGGCTGTGTCATGTAAAGCTCTTTCGCCGCCTTAGAAAAACTTTTGCAATTTCCAACTTTACAAAAAACCTTATATAAATCTAATTTACTTACCACATAACCACTCCTTATATCCACTATTAGATATATTAATTTTACTTATACCATTAAAGAGGTGTATAGTACAAGTGGATATTATGGAAATTAAGCCTAACAGTCATAAGGGAGCGATTATATTGGAAAGAGTAGTTGGAACTGTTGTTAGAGGCCTTCGTTGCCCCATCATCAATCAAGGGGACAATATTGAAGAAATTGTTGTAGATAGTGTGCTAAAGGCTGCAGAAGTTGAAGGCTTTAGCATTAAAGATAAAGATATTGTAACCGTAACGGAATCCATTGTTGCTCGTGCACAAGGAAACTATGCGACAGTCGATCATATTGCTCAAGATGTTCGTTCAAAATTTGGTGATGAAACAATTGGGGTCATTTTCCCTATCTTAAGCCGCAATCGCTTTGCCATCTGTCTTCGCGGTATTGCAAAAGGGGCAGCAAAGAAAATTGTATTAATGCTCAGCTATCCGTCTGATGAAGTAGGAAATCATCTAGTAGATATCGATTTGCTTGATGAAAAGGGTGTAAATCCTTGGACAGATGTTTTAACTGAGGACCAATTCCGTGACCTTTTTGGCTATAACAAACATACGTTTACCGGTGTTGATTATATTGATTACTATAAATCATTAGTAAAAGAATACGGTGTTGAATGTGAAGTCATCTTCTCTAATAACCCGAAAACCATTTTAGAATATACAAAGAATGTTCTTACTTGTGATATCCATACAAGATTTAGAACTAAGAGAATCTTAAAAGCTAATGGCGGCGAAAAAATTTATAGTCTTGATAATATCTTATCAGCTTCTATTGATGGTAGCGGCTGTAATGAAGATTACGGTCTGCTTGGATCTAATAAAGCAACTGAAGACAGCGTGAAGCTATTCCCGCGCAATTGCCAGCCAACCGTTGATCATATTCAGCAAATGCTTAAAGAAAAGACTGGAAAAGTCGTTGAAGTGATGGTTTATGGAGACGGCGCCTTTAAGGATCCTGTCGGGAAAATTTGGGAGCTTGCGGATCCAGTTGTATCGCCTGCTTACACATCCGGTCTTGATGGAACTCCTAATGAAATAAAGCTGAAGTATCTTGCTGATAACAACTTTGCTGATTTAAAAGGGGAAGAGCTGAAAAAGGCAATCTCCGAATTTATTAATAATAAAGAATCAGACCTTGTAGGATCTATGGAATCACAAGGAACGACCCCTAGAAAATTAACTGACCTGATTGGCTCTCTATCCGATTTAACTTCAGGCAGCGGAGATAAAGGAACACCGATTATCTTTATCCAAGGATATTTTGATAACTATACGAAATAAGACTAATTAAAATAAAACTAGATGCCAAGCAGTTTACGGCATCTAGTTTTTTTCCATTATTAGTGGGGTATAAATTTTGGCTTAAGCCTTGCCTTTAATCATGATTAACGAATATAAAGTGATATTTCACTCATTCCCTCAAATTTTGAAGTCACATGATCGCCTTTCGTTAACAAGATCGCCTCTGTGATTCCTCCAGTGAAGATGATAGAGCCTTTCGGGATTTTGCCCTTTCCTTGGCAAAATAGCATATTGGCTAACATCGCAACAGAGTTGGCTGGATTGCCTAAAACGTCCGCACTTGTCCCACTAGCTTTTATTTCCCCATTTATAGATAGTGTAACCCCAATCTTTTCAAGATCGAATTGTTTAGGATCGAAAACTTTATTTCCCATAACAACCCTAGAGGCAGATGTATTATCTGCAACTACATCAGGCAGCTTAAACTTAAAATTTTCATACCGGCTATCAATGATCTCAAAAGCAGGCTGAATTCCCTTCGTTTTGGCCATCACTTCTGCTCCTGTAACCCCTGGCCCTTCAATATCTTCACCAAGTATAAAGGCAATTTCCGCCTCCACTTTCGGATGAATGAATTCCTCTATGAAGATTTCCCCCTTGTCATGTACTCTCATATAGTCAAACACTGCCCCATAGATCGGCTGGTCTATATTCATTTGCTTCATCTTTGCTTCACTGGTTATACCCATTTTATAAGCAAAAAAGGTACTTCCCTGATTCTTCTTTATTTGGATTAGCTCGTCTTGAACAAGATAGCCCATAGATAAATTAAACTCAGGGAGTTGAGAGGTAATACAGGAAGTTGCATAATTGTTTTCTTCAGCACTTACTAGCATTTCAGCCAGCTGTTTGTAATTAATCAAAAGAATCCTCCTATCCCAATTCTACATCTCGCTTTTTAATTGATCTCCGACTGCATAATAATTTTTTGGAACTTCGTTTACGTAAACACGAATGGTCGATAAAGGGGCACCAAGTGATTCATGAACCGTACGGGCTACATCGCGAATGCATTGTTCAACTGCTTCTGGTTCTCTTCCCTCGAGCAGAGTAATTTGAATAATCGGCATCTTGCTTCCTCCTTCTATTAAAAAAGACGGCATTACCTCCATTTGAAGTAACGCCATCCAGTATTAAGCGGCTTTGCTATTTTGACTATTATTTTCTGACCTATTAAACAT
The DNA here is from genome assembly GCF_036965085.1 of Bacillus sp. JJ1532. NCBI lineage: Bacteria > Bacillati > Bacillota > Bacilli > Caryophanales > Bacillaceae > Bacillus > Bacillus sp. JJ1532. Next base: position 20,965 of record NZ_JBALOW010000011.1, on the reverse strand, counting down.
CAATTGATCAAGTGCAAACATTTTACTGCCGTTGATTTTTCGTAAATATATCTCAGCCAAATTGCCAAACACTATGACTAAGATTTCCATATCGGTAGCTGCGGTGTAATAGTTTTGCTGTTTTCTGATCATCTGCCGCACCCATTGCGTAGAAGATCGGCACAAAATGCTCATTGCCATATGGCGGAACTGCTAAACTAGCGGCAGGTGCTAATGACTGATACTTGTAAAGTGATGCTAGGTCCCAATTTTTCAAATGACTTGCCAGCCACTCGTCAAAATTTAATGCCCAATCATCTACTTCTCCATTATCTGCCCAATTCAGCGCTCTTAGATTATGAACCGTTCCCCCACTGCCGATGATTAAAACATCCTTCTTCCTTAACTCCGCTAAGGATTTCCCAATCTTATACTGCTCCTCTGGTGAAAGCCGCAGATTAACGGACATCGAGATGACAGGAATGTCGGCATTTGGGTACAGTAACCTCAGAACTACCCATGCTCCGTGATCTAAACCGCGCTTGGCATCAACTTCATAAGAGATCCCCTGTTTCTCAAATAACTCTTGAATTTCCTTCGCAATCTCCTGATCTCCCTTTGCCGGATATTGAATGCGAAACAATTCTTCAGAAAATCCGCCAAAATCATAGATTGTGCTATATTGATCGACATTGCTCACTTTTTGAGCACTTGACTCCCAATGAGCTGAAAATAAAATAATCGCCTTTGGTCTTGGCCATGTGCTGCCTAATTCATTTAAAAACTGAGTATACTCATTTGTCTCAATGGCTATTAATGGCGCTCCATGAGCAATAAAATATGATGGAAGCATAATATCATCTCCTTTGTGAGTAATCTGTTATTTCTTTAATGAATCCTGCAGCCACTTCATGTAATCCTGAAAGTTTTGCAAAGATACGGTATGTCCTTCTTGATACGTTTTAAACGTGACACTTGCACCTAATGCTTGAAAATACTCTTTATTTGCGACTCCCCACTCATATGGCAGTACTTGATCCATTTCTCCATGAGAAATAAATAGGGACATATGATTCACTGGTTTTACGTTATAATCCTCTTTGACGAATCCGGGAATATATCCGCTTAAGGCAATAATCCCCTTAATTCTCTCCCCTAATGTCAAACCGAGTGTCATCGAAAGGATTGCTCCCTGGCTAAAGCCCATTAAGTAAAGCTGGCTTGAATCTAAAGGATACTGATCAGACGCATACTCAATAAAACTCGTCAGGTTAGTAATCGCTTGATCAAACACCTCTCTATGCGGTCTTCCATAGCCTTGAATCGTAAAGAAAGCAAATCCAGGCGGATGCTCCAAATGACCCCGAATACTAAAAATAAAAAATTCCTCTTCTAACCCATTTACCAATGACAGCATGTTTTGCTCGTTGCTTCCGATTCCATGCATCACAAAAAGGGCAGGATAAGTTTTATTAGGAGCAACCTCTTTCGGTCGACGAAGCTCATAAACCATCGGTGAATTCATTTCTCATCATCCATTCTATTTATTTTTATTTGCTAGTAGCTTTCCTCTATTGATCAGACCTAATCAACAATTTGTTTTAAATCGCTATTGTTTCTAAATAGATAAATTAGATTCATATAAGAATACTAAAAGATAAAAAAATAATACTAAGTAAGCTTTTGTATTCCCATATGAATATTAATTGTCTATAAGATAACAATACCTATAGTAGATTGTCAATATTTTTTTTGCTAAGATAGAATTATGTTTTTTATTAGGAAACATTAGAGGGTGGTTCATTTGGAAATTGGATCAAAGATACGTGCCATACGTAATAGAAAAAAAATTACCATAGCTCAAATGTGTGAGGGCACTGGACTATCTAAAGGATTTATTAGCAACGTGGAAAATAATAATACATCTCCATCCATAAGCACTTTGCAAACTATTGCAGGCTTTCTTGGGGTACCTTTACCTTACTTATTACTAGAAAAACAGCAGCATATGAGAGTAGTAAGGAAAAATGAAAGAATGTACTCTACTTATAACAATCTGAAAATAGAGCATGTGACATCCAAAGGCGGTCTAAGAATGATGCTGGTGGAATTTCCCCCTGGAGCTTCGATGGGGGAAGCAAATGCCCATGAAGGGGAGGAAAGTCATTTAGTACTGGAGGGTAAGGTTCTTGCCGAGCAGGGCGAGGACTCCATCATCGCAGAAGAGGGAGACTCCTTCAGTTGGAATGCCAGCTGCCCACATTTTGTGAAAAATATTGGAGATGGAAAAGCAGTTGTACTAATATCGATCTATTCAGATTCTGAGCTCAATGATTTTTTCTAGTTACTGCGGTCAGTTTCTATTCTTAATAAAAAAAGTGACCATATATGAAAGAACTGCACCCCCAATTTTAGACACGATATCTAAAATTGGAGGTGCAGTTCAATAGCGGTCACTTTTTTTCCATGATGGCAAAGTAATTTTTCTCATCATCAGCAAAGTTAAATACTCTGCCTGAAGGCATGTTTACAATTTCTCCTACCGTGACATGTTTATCAGAAAGATCTTTATACAATTGATCCAGGTTTTCCGTGAAGAACATTAACGATGGAGTGCCAAGATTTAATTCCGGCTGCATTTTGGCTATTAACTCCTTATTGTGAAGAACAATACTTGTTTCCGCTCCCTGTGACGGAGCAATTTCAATCCATCTCAATCCCTGGCCATTATCTTGATCAGAAACTACGATAAATCCGACCTTTTCTGTCCAAAATTTCACTGATTCCTCTTGATTATTAACGTATAACATAATTTGACCGACTTGTGTAACCATCTACATATCATCCCTTCAGTTTATTATGGAACATGGTCCCAATTGTATTATGTTATTTATAACAAATTATACTTATAACATGCAACGGCATGAACCTGTTCAAATCCCTCTTGAACATATAAAGCTTTTGCCCGTTCATTTTCAGCATTGACGCATAGGAACGTCCTATTATAGGATTTCTTTTTAGCAAAATCCAGCGCCGCTCTTAAAAGACTTCTGCCAAGACCTTGTCCTTGATAATCTGGCAGGATGGCAAGTGGTCCAATATTCATAATCGGAGAATCTTCATACTCATCCTTAGATCCCCTGACAACACCTATAGGTTTTTCCCCATGATACAATATTTTCATTCCATCTTCTATATAATCACTGGCTGAAATCATTTTCGTAACCATTTCTGGTGTGACGGGCGTTTCACTCCCCTGAAGTTTAGCAAACCCCGCATTTCTGACTTCACACCACACTTCTTCATCCATGCCTGGTCTAAACGGTCTTATTTCATAATTGCTCGGCAAAGCGAAAGGGGGAATCTCTAAATCTCCTCTGACAAGCAGGTAAGAATATCTTTCTACTGTAAAATCTAATCCAGCTATACTCTTCATTAATGGCTCATTTTCCAAAGGGATAAATACAAAGACTTGATCTAATCCTTCTGTATGTTTTTTAATCGCCTGCATGAGCAAACTGTAACATTCACTATCCGCTATTTCCGAATGGAAAATTCTAAATCGTGCCTTCTTTCCTCTTCTATGATAATCATCTATGATTAGAGAAGCAGCCGCTACTATCTTACCTGTTTGATCTGAAATGATGTAAGTAGGATTTTCATCATTTACTTCAAAACTCGCTAAATCTTCATCATATAGATATGAATCATCTATCTCCATTTTATGTTTCTTACAATAAGAAATGAAATCTCCAATTCTCCCGCTATTTAAATATTCTACTTTCAAATGGTCTCCCCCCTTAATCTCAAGAACCCTTTCTTTACCCAGTATAATTAATTTATCTAAAAATTAGAATGGGGGAAAAAAGATATGGCAGCTTTAAATGAGGACCTCAATGTTGATTTCATTTCTTATCTTACGAGTGATAGGGGGTACTTCCGTTATTTTGCTTACTACAGGTTGCGCGAAGCCCTATTTATGGAAAAAAACAAGGCATTCCCGGCAGATCAAAAACTAAAAGGTGAAAGGGTTTATCCCTTTCACCTTTTTACATTTCATTAAAATGCTTCTAGCTTAACATCATCAGCTATTTCAAGCTTTGGCTCTGTTACGGCGACAATATCATCAATGGTATAGCCCTTTGCCACTTCAACTAATTTTAAGCCGTTTTCAGTTACATCAATCACGGCACGGTCCGTAATAATACGGTTTACAACACCCATACCTGTTAACGGTAAGGAACACTCATTTAATATCTTCGGCTGCCCATCTTTATTCACATGGTCCATTATGACGATAATTTTTTTGGCACCATGCACGAGGTCCATTGCACCGCCCATCCCTTTAATCATTTTCCCAGGGATCATCCAATTGGCAAGGTCACCCTTCACAGAAACCTCCATTCCGCCAAGAATGGCAATATCAATATGGCCTCCGCGAATCATCGCAAATGATTCTGCGCTGGTGAAGTATGAAGCTCCTTTAATGGCCGTAACGGTTTCTTTTCCGGCATTGATTAAATCAGGATCAACCTGATTTTCCGTTGGATAAGGTCCAATGCCTAGCAGCCCATTTTCCGATTGTAAAACGACCTGCTTCCCTTCTGGGATATAATTGGCAACCATCGTTGGAATTCCAATTCCTAAATTCACGTAGAAACCGCTTTCAATTTCTTTTTCAGCACGCCTTGCAATTTTTTCCCTCGTTGATATTTTGGACATAATTTTTACTCCTTTCTTCTATTTTTGTACTGTTAGTCTCTCAATCTTTTTCTCTTGATTCCCAACAATTAATGCTTGAACATAAATACTAGGTGTGTGAATTTGATCGGGATCCAGTTCCCCAACTTCAACTAATTTCTCCACTTCAGCTATTGTTACTTTTCCAGCAGCAGCAATCATCGGATTGAAATTTCTTGCCGTTTTGTTATACACGAGATTGCCCATTTTATCCCCGATGGAAGCCCGAACTAAGGAAAAGTCTGCTGTCATCCCTCTTTCAAGCAGGTAAGCTTTCCCGTCAAATTCGCGGACCTCTTTTCCTTCTGCAATCGGTGTTCCTACCCCGGCCGGAGTATAGAAAGCTGGTATTCCTGCTCCGCCTGCTCGAATCCGTTCAGCCAGTGTTCCTTGTGGGACAAGCTCTACCTCAATTTCACCGGAAAGCACCTGCCGTTCGAATTCCTTGTTCTCCCCAACATATGAACCAACCATCTTTTTGATCTGTTTATTCTTCAAAAGTAAACCAAGACCCCAATCATCAACGCCGCAGTTATTGGAAATAACCGTAAGATCCTTTACTCCTGTTTGCACTAATGCCAGAATTAAATTCTCTGGAATCCCGACTAATCCAAAGCCCCCAACCATAATGGTCGCACCATCTTTAATGTCCTTTACAGCTTCAGTAAATGATGTAAGAATGGTTTTCATTGCTTCACATCCCCTTTAATTTTTTCAATAATGGCTATTGCGCCTTGACCGGGCTAATACGAGACGAACCTTACCTATCTTCGCTAGGTTTCTAGCCGCGCCAGCACCAATGCCAAAAGGCAATTAACTCACTGTTAACTATTTTGAAAATTCACAAAATGCCAAAAGGCAATTAACTCACTGTTGACTATTTTGAAAATTCACAAATTACCCATATAATTAATACTTTACAGCCATCATTTCTATAAGTAAAATGAATAAATCGAATATAAATTATGAACAATCAGAATAAATAGGAGGCAACTATGGAACTGCAAGACTTAAAGTCTTTTATTGAAGTAGCTGTTCACAAAAGCTTTACGAAAGCGGCTGCCCATTCCTACTTAACACAGCCTTCCTTAAGTAAAGCAGTTAAAAAATTAGAGGAAGAGCTACAAGTAACACTATTTGATCGTTCAACTAGACATTTGCATCTCACAGATGCAGGAAAAATTGTTTTTCAACAGGGCCAAAAGGTTCTCGCTACTTTAAACGAATTAAATGTCCATTTAGATGAACTACGGGAAATTACTTCAGGTGAAATTAAAATCGGCATTCCTCCGCTAATTGGGACCTTGTTTTTTCCGAAAATCGCCAGCGATTTTAACAAGAAATATCCAAAGGTCTCACTTGAATTAATCGAACACGGCGCCAAGCTTATTGGATCATTAATTGAAAATGGAGAAATAGATCTTGGAATTGTTGTATTGCCAGCCAATGAGGAAAAATTCAACATTTACCCCTTCATTCAAGATGAATTTGTCTTGTATATCCAGGAAGATCATAAGCTAGCTGGCAGAAAATCAGTATCCTTACATGAATTAAAGGATGAAAGGTTTATCATTTTTTCAGAAGACTTTACCTTACATGACTATGTGAAAGATGCATGCAAAAAAGCTGGGTTTACCCCCGCTATTTCTTACCAAAGCTCACAATGGGATCTCATTATCGAACTTGTCTCATCAAATCTTGGGATTACACTCTTGCCTAAATCAATATTTAACAAACAATCTAACCGGAATGTCAAAATTATCCCTCTCGAAAACTCCACCCTTTTGTGGAAGCTTGGAATTATTACAAAAAAAGGAGCCTACCATTCATTTGCATTGAAAGAGTTACTAAAAATGCTAGTCAAGGAAAAGTAAATGGCCTCTTAATTGCCCAATTCTAACCTAGTAAAAAAAGGAAGGGACAGGGAGGCTCCCTTCCCAAAGCGGCTGTTAAAATGTCTGATGCTAAGACGCTCCGGCTACGTTAAACAAGTTTATGCCCACAGTTCGAGCAGAAATTGCCTTCACCTGTTTTTGTCCCACAATTAGGGCAGAAATTTGGTCTTTTTTGCTCGCCTGCATTCGGTTGTGAAGGTGATTGTGCATTTTGAGAGGATGCAGGCTGATCTTGACTCTGTTGATTCATTTGATTCAGCATTTTGCCCGCGATATTCATCCCCATCATCATCCCAGCCATATCGGATGCGGCTCCCCCTCCGCTCATTTTTCCTGAAGCCATGCCATCCGTTAAGGAAATCTGCTGGTACCGATCAACATTACCGACCATTCCATGTGAAGCATTCTTATTAATCATATCTTGAATTTCTTTTGGATAGCTGAAGCTCATGACATTAAATCCTGTGATCGTGATGCCGCTCTTGATCATCTGCATATCTAAATCCTCCTGAATCCCTTTAGAAATTTCAAAGGAATTAGATTGGAGATTGAACATGTCCTTCCCCTCCCTTGAAATCCATTTCATCAAGAGCTGGTCAAGGATCGAAGTAATCCGTATTTTGACATCCTCTACGACATACTGCTCGCGAACTCCAGCTATTTGGTCAATTAAGGCTACATAATCATTTACTTTAAAATGAAATGTACCGTTCGCACGAATCGGCATGCCGCCCGGCAGACCGAGCGTTGGGATATTAATCGCATTTTTCGTTCCCCACTTTTCAATAAACTCCTTCGTGTTCACAAACAGCACTTCGACACGCATGCCACTATTGAACCCAAACCTGAACCCCTTTAATGTAGATAAAAAGGGTATAATTTGCGATTCGATATCATACTCCCCTTCATCACGAAATACCCCTTCGATTTTCCCATTATTAAAGAAGATCGCATCCTGACCAGGGCGAATAATCAATTTGCTCCCCTTTTTAATCTCCCGATTGCTCCATTTATAAAAAATCATATCATCTCTAAATTCTTGCCATTCCACTACATTTGCAAATTGGTTTCTAAAAAAAGACATCGATTATTTGCTCCCTTCTATCAAATACACCTTGACGTATTTGCGCTCAGATAATACCTGCGCTGGCTCGATAAATTCCCTTCGAAAATCTGAGCATCTAGTTAAAACTTGCCTCTGCTTCCGCTATGCGAGTGACCTCCTCTGCTGATTCCGCCACCGCCTCCACCGCTGCTTGAATTGGAGGATGGCTTCTTATGCTTCGTCACGGTTTTTCTCACAAAATGATCGTATTGGTTAAGCACTCCAGATTGGGCACTATCCATATAGGTCCTGGCATTTACTGTGACCCTGCCGCCAGAGCGATAGCCCATAATCGTCACAATGATGCCGGCTGTCAATAAGGCTGCCGCTAATTGAAACCACCATTTAAAAAGCAGGTTTTCCGGATTCACACCTGGCTCATATCCCATGTAATGATGAGCCGTGTAGATAAACGTAGAAAAGGCTTGATAATATTGACCTTCCGATAAATCGGGGGTAATTTTATTACGAATCATATCAAGCCGCCCGCTATCCAAATACTGCTCTGCTTTTTTAAATCCTGCCAAATACACATCTCTTTCTTGCATATCAATTGTTAATATCGCCGTATTTCCATGCGGCTGGTCATAGCCTGGAGCCTGCTCATCATAGAAATCCTCCACATATGGAACGATGTCCTTCCCTTCCGTACCATTTGCCGTAATGACCAGAAACGCAGTATTTCTTTCCTCCCCCAGCTTCCTAGCTAACGATTCTAATTCAGCCACTTCTTCATCCGTTAGCAGCTGAGCATAATCATAAATATACTTTGACTGATTAAGAGAATCTGCTTTGGCCGGTAGCCCCCACGGCAACAGTAGCAGGAATGCGGCGAAAAGGAAAAAGAGGCATCGTTTGTTTACACAACTTCCGCTCACCAAAAGCCACCTCCCATCAAATAGGAGGCACATTTAAGGGCGATGAAGGTTCCGGCTGCAATCCCGCTAAACCACATAGCCACTTTGCCTGAACTAATTGGCGGTTTGCCAACCACTTTCCCTGTTTGCCCATTCATCGCAAAAACATGCTCGGCTTGATTGAAATCATAGCTGACCATCCACACAGGCAGTAAAACATAATAGCTGCTTACATTTCTCGTATCAATTTGCTTATTCTTATAATTGACTGATTGATAGCCCAAAAATGTTGAACGAATATAGGACTCAATATAGTCGTTTATTTTATCCTTCGCCCTTGGAAGCAGTTCGTCATCCGTATAGTTATATTTTTCCGCAATAAATCCAGCCAAATAAGGTGTTTTAAAATCCTTTAGTTGATCATACGGGTATGGCTCCAATTTATCCATTAAGTCATCATGCATTTTTTCCGATGCATCCACTGGAATTTTGACGTAATCAAGGTTTATATCACGAAAAACGTCATAATAATTCGTTTCCGTATAAATATACTCCCCTTTTGTATAGGTTCTGACCTTCGTGCAAGTGGCATTAACCTGCACCTTGCTATTCAGATCGAATAACCAAAAAGGCACATACATGCCTGTTATACTCTTAATTCGGTCTGCAATCATGAAACCTTTCGGCGTAAGAAGCCCTTTTCTGCACCATTTTTTAAAAGCCTCCGTTGCCTCTTCCTTACTGATTGTAAAAGGAATCACCTTGGCAGGGGCAAGATGACCTGACAGCCGATTCGCAATGACCACACCTGCCCCGCAAAAACTGCAGCTTGTAGCAGCGGTCTCAGCTGTTGTAATTAAGACAGCCCCACAATTCTCACATTGATATTCATTGGTCTCATCCTCTGAAAACGTGGCTCTCCTCAACTCTTCTGGATAATTTTCGATACTCTCTTGTCTTCCGCAGCTCTGACAGGATAACTCGCCTGAGTCAGCATCAAAGCTCATATCACTCCCACAGCTCGGGCATTTATAGTGAAAAATCACGCTCTCCTCACCTCTTTTATACTCAGGTCCCTTGTCCTACTCCTATATACTCAAAAAGGAAAAAGGAGGAACTTATGGACAAGGAAGATGTTTTTCATTTACTGCGAAAAGTTAAATAGTGCTCTTTCGGGTCATGCAGATGCGGGTCTTTTACTGGGAAAAGGCACAAAGATGCTCTTACGGGCAATGAACATGTGGTTCTTTTACCGCGAAAGGTAAAAAGATGCTCTCACGGGTAATGAACATATGGTTCTTTTACCACGAAAGGCAAAAAGATGCTCTTTCGGGCAATGAACATGTGGTTCTTTTACCACGAAAGGTAAAAAGATGCTCTTACGGGTAATGAACATATGGTTCTTTTACCACGAAAGGCAAAAAGATGCTCTTTCGGGCAATGAACATGCAGGTCTTTTACCGCGAAAGGCAAAAGATGCTCTTCCAGGCAATGAGGACAAATTTTTTAGACAGGTTTCCCGCCCCACAACCTTATTTCTTCATCCTCTCTTTTAATGCTGCAAGCTCACGATCAATGTCACTGTCACTGTCACGGCCCTTTTCATCATATTTAGCTGCTAGGTCAGCAATATCATCCTTCGGGCCAGCATTTAGTTCTGCCATGGCATTCGCTTCATCTAGAGCGCGATTGACCTTTTCCTCCATTCGCTCAAATGCCGATATCGACTGTCCTGATTGGGCAGCTGATGCTCCAAGCTTATTCATTCGTTCCTGGGTCTTTGCCACTGACCATTTCGCCTTCAGCATATTCCTTCGAGATTCCAGCTCGCCAATATCCGCGACAAGCTTATCATGCATTTGCTTCATTTGCTGAGAGTTCTCTGAAGCCAACTGATATGCGGTTTGCAACTCAGATAATCTCGCTGTCAATTCCGCCTTCTTCTCTAGAAACCTTCTCGCATCCCCCTCATTCCCTGCTTCTAGGGCTTTTATCGCATAGCGTTCCATCTTCTCCAATTCCTCTTGGCACTCAAGTAATACCCTTTTTGACCGCTGCTCCTCAGCCATCACCGAGGCCGTTTCCGATTTTACCTTCCCTAAATCCTTATTCAGATTTCTTAAATATTGATCAATCATCTTCTCCGGATTCTCTGCCTTATCCAACAATGCATGAATATTGCTTGCCATAATATCCTTAAACCTTGTGATCATACTCATCTTGTTTCGCTCCTCCCTTAATGGCCATTTGTGGAAACCAATACTACATTATACTGTGCACTTTTCAATAAAGTTTCACTTTTTGCCGTGGTATTTGTCGGACAGGTTAATCATCCCTTTTGTCCCGCCGTTCTTACACTAGACACACCTTTATGACATGGATTCTTTGTAATTAGTCTTTTCTTATGAAGGTAGTTATTAACGAAGCTGTTAACAATGCCCTACGATTCAATTGTTCTGAACAACCGATTACCTTAACTTTGACGTAAACTCTCTTGGTTGGCTTTCAACGAGGACTGAGCAAGCACTTCATACATCGAATTCTTCAGGCTGAGGAAATTAGAGGACTGTGGTTCCGTTATTTCACAAAAGAGCCTTTATCTTATAGGCTTGTCGGACTCAGGTTCCGCTATTAGGGTGAAAGAGGGGGAATTTCGTATGATTTCCATCGATTAACGGACCTGATGTCCGTTAGCACTTGGATGTTGGGGAGTTTTAGTAAATAGCGGAAGGAGAGTCCGTTAAATTTTTGAGTGGACTGTGGCTCCGTTATTGGCCACTCATACGCTCAAAGCCATAATAATCCTCTGAGCGCATGCTATGTTTACTGCTAATTAAAGTGTTAATACGACAATTATTTTTTCATTAATTCTTCATCTCTTTTTATCGTTGCATCCACACCCTTGATCACGGTTGAGATGAAAGCCTGATCCTCTAATGCCACTAATCCGGCTACCGTTGTCCCGCCGGGAGAGCAGACTCGATTAATGTGCACCCATGGATCCTCATCACTTTCAAGAATCATCTTTGCGCTTCCTAAAACAGCTTGTGCGGCAATTTTATTGGCTAAATCTTTCGGCAATCCATTTTTCACAGCACCACGGGCCAAGGAATCAATAAATAAATACGCATAAGCAGGTGAGCTACCAGCAATGGCCGTAAAGGTACTGAAGTGATGTTCAGGTAATTCAATTGCCATGCCAATTGCATTAAACAGGTCTAGAACAAAGTCCACTTGTTCCTGACTAGCAGCTTTATTTCCGCAAACAGCTGCAGCCCCTTCACCAATCATGGCATTTACGTTCGGCATGACTCTAATAATCGCGAGTTCACTTCCTGCCTCTGTAAGCTTATGGATCTTTTCAATCGAAGTACCTGCCGCAATAGAAACAATCAGTGGATTCTTTGCTTTAATACATTCTTTCAATGGCGTTAAAACGGCCTCAAATTGATTCGGTTTGACTGCTAAAACCAATATATCCGCACATTCTACTAATTCTTCACAAGATTCACATGTGTTCGTTTCAGTTTCTCTAACAAACTGATTCATCTTTTCAGTATCTACATCGTATACAAAAATATCATTCGCTTTTGTATGTTCTTTATTAATCATCCCTTTAATGATGGCACTTGCCATATTCCCTGTTCCAACAAATCCCACTTTCATCATCATAATCTCCTTAGTGTTCATTTTTTATGAATCGCTAAAGCTACTACTTTTACCTATTATAGATAAAACAAGGAAATCCCATTAATTTACTTACATACAATCACTTCGCGGGTAAATGATCCTTTCTTAACGACAGCCCGGTCAATCATAACAAACCCTGTGTTGACAAGTATTTCATCGATCGGTTCAACGGTTACAACTACGACCTTTCTAGCAAATCTACGAGCACTTTGAAGCATTTCAGTCTTCTCTTCTTGAGTGATGACTGAACACAAATTATACGGTAAATCAATAATCGCTACGTCATATTGATTCGTGATGTCACGGATATCGGCTATTTTCACTTCTCCAGAAAGTCCAAAATGGGCAATATTCTCCCTGGCTCCGCCAAGAACAAGTGGATTCCTGTCACTCCCCACTATATCAATTCCCATTGATAGAGCCTCCACTAGTACGGTCCCAATCCCACAGCAAGGGTCAATGGCCTTGATTCCATTTGGATCAGGAATGGCAATATTGACAATAGCTCTTGCTACACGTGTATTAAGCGCCGTGGAGTAACTATGCGGCTTCTGTTGATGCCGAAACCAAACAGGCTCACCTTCAACATAATCTCCGAATACCCATCTGCCGTTTACCACTATGACGCCAAACAATCGCTTTGGGTGATGGAGATCAGCCACCCCATTTATATGTAGTCCAATTTTCTTCTCAATAGTACGCCGATTTTCAAACCCTACCTTTTCTATCTTTGAAGTAGCGCCATTTTTTACATATAAGACTTTAAACGTTTCACCCGTTACTTGTAAGGCTGAAACTTGTTCGAGAAGATGATCAAGGCTATCTGCCTCCAATATATTGGAAATTCTCTCCTTTATAAATGGACTTCGGCTAGGATCCATCTTTATATGGCTTTCCACAATGCCGATTTGTGGCTCACTTCCAAGTAATGTGCGCATTTCTAAATCACATAATGAACGTTCCTCTTCATAGCAGGAATACGTATAAATATATTTACTAACCACCATTCTCATCCTTTTAAAATGATAAAAAAGGGGCAATAGGTATGATCTAATTTGACTATACCTACTGCCTCTCTCTTAATAAGCTTTATCTAAAAAACACCTTGTCTATATTGTACTTCGACTTAAGTTCATTAATGATATAAGTTTCGTAAATTTCTCTATGTACAGGATCTTCTATCACACAAACTTCGATTTTTGTAACTTCATCTCTATGCATTTTGATTGGGGATACAGTATCCTCAAAATGCTTTTTAATTCTTGGTCTCAACTTCCTTGCTTTTCCAACGAATAATAGCTCTTGTTTATTATTATAAAACATAAAAATACCACCCTTATCTCTAGGGATAAGATGAAAGTCAGTAAACCCATAAATATGGCTGAGCTCAGGATTTTTTTGTTTCGTAATGGTTACAGTTGGTTTTGGAATCGTTATGTTTATCACTTTGGTTTAGTTCCTCCTTCAGTATCTCTTTTTACTTTTACATATCTCTCTGCAATAGTCAATTTACCCCGATTTTCATAAAAGATAATACACGATGGAAAAACAGGAATGGAGGAAATGATCCGTTTATACCGAATAACTTAGAAGGTGTTATTTTTTCAGGGAGTTTTGATGAATGAAATGGAGAGTTGACATATGTTGTATTTAGAAACGATTACGAAAGACAATTGGCGTAAAGCCATTTCGCTGCGTGTCCGGGAAGATCAAGTAAAGTTTGTGGCATCTAATGCGGTATCATTGGCCCAGATGAATTTCCTTGAAAATTTCCACGCAAAAGGAATTTATTACGACGAGGAAATGATTGGATTTACACTCTACGGAATTGACGAAGACGACCATGAGTATTGGATTTATCGCATAATGATTGATCAAAATCATCAAGGAAAAGGGTATGGAAAAAAAGCGATTCAACTTGTAATAGACGATATTAGGAATATAAAAGAGGATCGCCATCAAACCATCACCCTGTCTTATGAACCAACTAATGAGCACGCAAAGCTTGTTTACGAAAAAGTAGGTTTCCAAGAAATAGTCGGGTTAATGATCGGAGACGAACAAGTTTCCCGCTTTACGTTTTAATAGCAAAAAGCTGCGGATCCAAGTATCCGACAGCTTTTATTTTTCCAAATTAAAACTAGGAAAAGTTCCGAAAAACTAAAGATTACGGTAAAAATAAAGTTCCAACCATTCCAGCATGATCAGAAGGCCAGAGGGCAGTTGGGGTTCTATCGCTTTGGTCTCCTCCTACTCTTTCTGCACGAATCGGCATCCAGCCGTTTTTAAATAAAATAAAGTCTATTCTTCTATTAAGTAAGGATAGACCATTTAACAGATCCGCATCTTGACAACAAGTAAAACCGTCCCCTTGACCTGCTCCTTCCCAGACATCCCCAAATCCTTCTAATCTAAAATTTCCGTAAGTTGGTGTACCAGTGCCATCAGCATCCGAATTCAAATCTCCAAGGACAATAACCGGAAGATTGGTTTTGGCGGGCCCATTCAGTATTTCGTTCCCTTGCGCTATTTGTACACCTTCAGAAAGAGGTTCCAAATGGGTGTTGATTACCCGGAAAACACGTCCATTTGCTTTAACATCAATGTATGACCATCCTCTAACAATCAGAAAGAGTTGTCCCCCAATGGTAACTTCCAGATTTTTTTGGAATTCCTCTGATATGGATTGAATAACCTGCAACCCGGATCGCTTTCGGACTAAAATGGTGTTTCTGTCCAACAAAGATACTGAATTCCCTTCACTAGAAAGCAGTGATGCTGCAGCATTATCATTAGTGGCCGCGACTTCATAATGTAATCCTATTTTTCTTAGTTCTTTTAACAGCAATTTAATAAAATTATATTTTACGATAGGTAAACTCGGTACAGGCACTACTTGCAGCAACCATAGTTCCGCTTCTTGCAATCCAATGATATCAGGCTTATTCAATGCAATTTGACGGGCAATTTCTTTCACACGTTCGGGAAATTTGGTCGCTAGAAATTGACGAAATACCTCGGTTACACGTTGTGGAAGTTCATTAAACTCCGCAGTATAAATAGATCCCAAGTCTGCACCTACATAAAGATTCCACGTCATAAATGTAATGCGGCCCTTCATTCCCAATTTTATAAACTCCTTTTTGATCAAAGTAGTATATGTATATGGAATGAGACACAGCATATAACCTAAGGGTGATGAATAGCGCGAAAACGATGAGTATAAAAAAGAACCTTCAATCTGTAGATAGATCAAAGGTTCTATATTTTTATCCGTCCAAAAAATTAACTATGAACTAGTTCTTTTTCGATTAAACCGAGCGTTTCTGCTGTTGAAGTATGAATTTCGTGCAGAAGCTCCGGATTATCCATAAGTGACATGCCATAAGAAGGAATCATTTCTTTAATTTTCGGTTCCCACTCTTTCACATGTTGCGGGAAGCATTTATTTAAGACCTCAAGCATAACGTGAACAGCTGTAGAAGCACCTGGAGAAGCTCCTAGTAATGCAGCAATCGAGCCATCAGCGGCATTAATCACTTCAGTACCAAATTGAAGCGTTCCTTTGCCAGCTTCCGTATCTTTAATCACTTGCACACGTTGGCCCGCTACTACTAATTCCCAATCCTCAGATTTAGCGGTCGGAATAAACTCTCGTAATTCTTCCATACGCTGTTCTTTTGATAACATCACTTGCTGGATCAAGTATTTCGTCAATGACATTTCTTTTGCGCCTGCCGCCAACATCGTTAAAACATTATTTGGTTTTACTGATGTGATTAAGTCCATATTTGATCCCGTTTTTAAGAACTTCGGTGAGAAGCCGGCAAATGGTCCAAATAGCAACGATTTCTTATTGTCAATATATCTTGTATCAAGATGCGGAACAGACATCGGTGGAGCTCCAACTTTAGCTTTCCCGTACACTTTTGCATGATGTTGTTCGACAACTTTTGGATTGTTACATGCCAGAAAAATTCCGCTTACAGGGAATCCGCCAATATGTTTGCTTTCAGGAATGCCCGTTTTCTGCAGTAAATGCAGACTGCCGCCGCCGCCTCCGATAAAGACAAATTTTGCTGTATGGCGTTCGATGTTACCGGTTTCCATATTCCAAATTTTCAATTCCCATAGACCATCACTAGTCCGTTTAATATCTTCAACTTGATGTTTGTATTTAACTTCAATATCTTGATTTTTTAAATGGTCAAACAACATACGTGTTAAAGCACCAAAGTTAACGTCTGTTCCAGAGTCAATCTTTGTTGCTGCAATAGGTTCATTCGATGTACGGCCTTCCATAATAAGCGGAATCCATTCCAGTAGTTTTGCTGGGTCTTTAGAAAATTCCATCCCTTTGAACAATGGATTATTTGAAAGCGCTTCAAAACGTTTCTTCAAAAAAGTTACATTTTCTTCCCCTTGTACCATACTCATATGGGGCAATGACATGATAAAGTCATGCGGATTATTGATTAGCTTTCTGTTTACAAGATAAGACCAAAACTGCATAGAAAGCTGAAACTGTTCATTAATTTTGATAGCCTTGCTAATATCGATAGATCCGTCTGGTTTTTCGCTTGTATAGTTAAGCTCGCACAATGCTGCATGCCCTGTTCCCGCATTATTCCATTCGTTAGAGCTTTCCTCTCCTGCATTTTCGAGCTTTTCAAACACTGAAATTTCCCATTCCGGTACTAATTCTTTCAGAAGTGTCCCTAAAGTCGCACTCATGATTCCGGCACCAATTAAGATGACGTCAGTTTTAGTTTCGCTGTTGCTCATTTTAACCATCCCTTATTCCCAAAATTTGCAGAAAGGATGCAGGCTCTCCTTCTTAAGCGCCATACCAAGCGAAGGCGCGACCTAGTCCACACCGATTCTGTATCAATAATAAACTTATCGCAGTGTATCACATTTATTTATAGTATATCACATTCACTTATAAGTATAACACATTTATTTATAGATTAATATAATTACTATTATATGATAATTTTAAACTATTTAAAAGGTGAGAAAAAGTGAGAAGCTCACCAAAAAGAACCAGGTACACTCAAAAACCGAATCCTTAACCTAGCTTCTTGAAAGGAGAAAGGTTTTGGTTAGCCGTTACTTTGTTACTGTTCTACGAAACTTATTATAGAAAGTTTTTCATTTACTATTGTTATTAGAGAATTTAAAAATGCATAATTTAGAAATTGTGTTATTTTATCAAGAAGGTTGTCCATTACGGAAAAGCTCTCATTCGAATAAATTAAAGTAGGTAGAAGTTATTTTTCTACTTAAAACTTTTTAGAAGGAGGGATTTTTTTGGGCATTCGCAGAGATTTCCTCTATATTGGTGACGTAGGTGACAACACCGTGAAACGTTTCAACGCAGTTACCGGGGAATTCCATGGCAATTTTGTAACATCAGGAAGCGGTGGCTTAAACGGCCCAAATGGTCTTATTTTTAACCATTTAGGCAATCTCCTTGTCTCCAATCCAAAAGTAGATCAACCCGAGAGCGGAAACGTGTTGAAGTATAATGGAAAGACTGGTGCTTTTCTTAGTGAACTCGTCACTTCTGTCCAAGAAGGCGCCTCGTTTACACCGCGAGGCATCATTCTCACGAACAACAATATCCTGTTTGTGGCAGACTTATTGGGCCCTAGCTCTGATGAAGGGTTTCAGCCAGGAGAAGTAAGATCCTATAATGGCACTACAGGGGAATTTCTAGGCAGTCTCGACCACTCTGGATTCAATGGACCATTTTTTCCACGCAGTCTAGTTATCGGACCAGACGGCTTGCTGTATGTATCCGTCCGTAACATTCCTGATCCGCTTAATGGCTGGGTGCTGCGCTTCGATCCGGAGACAATGGAGTTAATTGATGTATTCATTACGAGCAATAACGTCAACAACCTCCAACGTCCTGAAGGCTTGGTGTTTGGTTCGGACGGTAACCTCTACATCACCAGCTTCCGGGCAGATGAAAATGACACCGACAAAATCCTAGTCTTTGAAGGTAAAACTGGCGCGTTTATCAAAAAGATTGACCTTGATGTAGTTGGAGAGCCCCGTGCCTTCGCGCAGGCCATTCTGTTCGGGCCGGGAGGAAAACTGTTTGTCCCTATTACGGGAGACGGACCTGATACAGGTTCTGTACGGCGCTACGATGTCGAAAGCGGCTCATTTGATGTATTTGTTCCTTCAGGAATATTAGGAGCGCCATTCTATCTGACGTTTGGCAAAACCGATTCAGCCACGCTGAATTACGAGGAGTAAAATACTAGAAAAATACGAACCGGACCAAGGGCTTCCTATATTAAAAAGTCAAAGGTAAGGTTCTATTGAAGAATAGAAAAAGGCTGCATCCTTGAGGTGCAGCCCGACTTATTTATGTTCAATGACGTACAAAACCTTTTTTTATTCATTTTCCCACCTCAGCTTTTTAAAGTTACGATAGTACGCTGAAGAAGCTATCCTATTGCAAAAAGACATGACCTCTTGTCCCAGGTTCCCCATGTAGACTAGATTTACAAATAAGGGAAAACTTAACGTCCCCATTATGCTGATGGTTATTGAGAAGGAGGCAGCGTAATGGATTGCATATGGCTAGCCTGCAATGATTGAAGGGTTTCCTTCCCAAAAAACTGATTCATTTTATTCTCAATTTCTGTTAGCATCGCGTCATTTTCATGGAGGGTGTCACGGATGCTATCTACAATCTTCATCGCGCTTACCCCGCTGATTTGTTTAGCGACTCGTTCCAGAAGAACCTTTGTATCAACAGAAAATCTCCGTGCAAAGCTATGGCACCTGACCATATTATTCCGAAGAACCTCGGAATATTCAGGTGTAAAAGCACGGCGAATACAGCCCCTCATCCCTGCATAACCGTAAGAAACCTCAGATGCGGCACGATAAAGCAAAATCATTCCATCTGCACGGCTTGATTCAGGATTCAGCCTTAGTTCCGTCATTAACGAAACTAAGCGTTTTACCACTATTGTCCCTCGTTCCGTTGTTTCCCACCAATCTAATAAAAGCCGTTGTTCCTCTTCACTCATCTGAACAGAAGCTTGATGCGGCATTCCTTTTCTCCTCCTAAGTAGTCTACTAAAGACGCGGAATGGCCTGAACGTTTTGGACGCGTTTCAGAATCACATTCCATTCCTTCCCCAAAAGAGCCTTGCCGAACCTGTTAGCTTCATTAATATGGTGTGCTATTTGCTGGTTTAAAAACCGACTTTGCTCGATTAATTCATAGTTTTCAGGTGTCGCTTTTTTTGCTACTAGCTCAAAATTAGGGCTTAATTGTTTTTCACTAATGCGCAATGTATCTAGATCCAAAACAAGCATTTCTTTTCCAAGCGAAATCGTTTCTCCATTGCGGAACCGCCTAATCGTTCCTCTGACTGCATCAAAACCGTAGCCGATGTCAGCTACAGTCGCATGGTACGGATTCAGCCCTGGTGCATTCCGTAACGAAGGAATTATGCGGAAACCCGTCGTAATGGAGCAAACGACTTCCTTAGCAGCCATCCCTTTCTCTAAAGAAGCATCAATAGCATCAAGGTAACCATTCCACTGACCTATATCCATCAATAAATATCCCCCCTTTTCCTCCAAACTTCCCCATACTCATTAAATACGCCTTCAAGGTAGGATATTCAGTCCTATAATGTCCATATGATTAATACTTGGTTTTCTCACAGGTATTTATTCCACCAAAACATAGATAACTTGAAAAAAGAGAGGCCTCTATAGCCTCTCGTTCGTTACTAATAAAGTAGATTGAAGGAGGGGAAATGCCCCCTCAATCTCTCTTTCCTTATCTAATTAATATGTTTCCGTTAAAACTTGTACACTATCATAAAAAGGGAAATCTTTCATAACGCTCGTCATAGACGCTTCATAGTGCGCTTTCTTAACAAGTATTACCGAAAAGAGCACAGCATTATTTGAAAAAACTCATAAAGCTAGAGTATGCAGTCACTAAATCTTTATAGTATCCAACCAATTTATCCATAATAGAGAATTTATTGAAGCTGTTAGTTTCTGTTGCATCTGTTTGATCATTTTCTTGACTTACTTCATCATGTTCAACATCTGTTGCTGCTTGTTCTTCTTGAACAGGTGCTGGAT